>CAZYHH010000054.1:0-13331 GCA_964647295.1 uncultured Pseudomonadales bacterium | reverse complement strand
ATATCAGCCCAGTTGTCGGAAGCAAAACAAAGTCTCCTGTAAACCTCATCTAGTATTTGTTTGTCTGTCACGCCATCACCTCTTTGACTTTCTCCACTACGCTGTGAACATCTTGCCAAGTATAATCTTCGTCGAGGTCGCCGTTTGAACACATGGTATTGGTATGTGGCCCTCCAAAATTAACACGGCACACGCTTGCGTAATTCCATGAACCCCAAGGTCTTGTATGCGTTTTGTGTTTACCGCGAATATGAACCGTTACGAACGGGTCTTTCTCGCGAACCTTGTGCATCCTTACTGTCGCTACCTCATCCAAGAACTCATCAGTCCTAGAGCGGTCAACGATGTCGTTAGCATCAATTTTCCCTTGGGCCACTAGACCCAAGACTCGACTATTTCTCTCCCACTTGATCTTCATAATAATCATGTACCTTTTCTGGGTTGTTTTCTACGCGCTCAAACGGAGCCATTTCTTGCTTCTCCACTTCCTGAGTCATCATTTTCATGGCTTGCTTCATCCCGCGCTTCTCTAGGGCTTGTGAGTACCGTGCTTGAGAGCGGCGAATGTTTCGAGCCTTGCGCCATGTGCTGTGGCTCTTGCCTTTTTTGTGGTGTTTTGATTCTGGCATAAATTATCTCTCTATCTTTTCAAAGTTTTTGTCTACAATATCGAGTACGTCCTCTTGTAGCGTCTGCTTCCATCCAGCCTCGTTATCTAGTTGAGGCCAATACCGATTGAAGTATGCTTCGACATCTTCGTGAATGTCTGCTTTAACGTCTAGTATTTTGTATCCCATTTTTTTTAGTATATTGAAGATTTACGGTCGAGTCAAGACTTATCTAGTGCTTCTAACTCCCAGTTATCCTCATCATCTTTAAAGGCTTGAGTACCCATAAATTTAATCCATGCCCTCGCCTCTGCGTGTGGTATGCTTATGCCGTCACACGCAACGGTGATTGCTGTATTTTGTTTCCTGTTCTGAAACCAAGCGTGATAGTTAGTCATCTTCATTTTTTTGCCTCCTCTAATGCTGTTGTGTAAAACTGAACACACTCACCAATCTCTTTGATGTGATGCTCCTGCTGAAAAAGAATATGTTGTTCAAGTAATTCAATTTTTTTATCTTTTAATATAATTTGTTTATGATAGGAGTTAACCGTTAGCTGCATTTGTCTGTTTGATTTCTTGTGTGTATCATCAACAAGCCGCTCCATGTCTTTCGAGTGAGAGTATGTCGCAAGAACCATTGCTGTTAGTAGGGTCATTGTTGACCAGTAGGTTATTGTTCGGTGTTTTTCTGTCATAATTTAATCCATGTGATTATCTTGGTGAGGGTATTTCCTCATTTGTTCCATTAGACTTTCGTGAGTAGGTAGCTTCCCTGCTATTTCGGGACGGTGCTTTTCAATGAGATTTTCAATCGCTTCTAGCTTGGCCGATTGCGAGGGCGACTTCATATTACCGATACTCCAAATCTTTTTTATCAGTTCGTAGTTCCTCATAGCTTTTGATCTCCCAAGTCTAGCTTAATGAACGCTGGCGTATATTCTCCAACGTATGCACTGGTCACGTTAAATTCCATAAACTCTAACGCCTCACCCTCATCCATATCCTTCATTAGAATGTCGATGCAAGTATCATAATTGTAGCAAGCCTTTGGTGCTGCACCGTGACTCTCGACCACTCCAACAAACGCATCTTCAAAACCGTCTGCAAGAAGTATGTCTCCATTCTCCCATAACTCTGGGTAATTTTCTTCTAGGTATGCTTTCACTCTATTCATTGATGCCTCCGTGAATCCAAGAGTTGTCTGCCTCTTTCTTCTTATCTTCTTCTTCGTCATCCAAGTCTTTCACCCATGCTAGAATCGCTAGTGAAACAAAAATAGCCGCCATGTAAATTAGTATTTCCATTATTCTTCTTCTTTCTTTAAAGCTGCATATTCCTCGTCTGTTAACCACTTCCACTTTTCATCCCGCCAAACCCAGTAGCCTTCTTCTCCAGTTGGACTCCAGTTCGGGGGTGGAAGGTTTTCTCTCATTTTAGTTATTAACATACCAATCTAAATAAATCTCAAAGCCGATACCAATTCCTGCAACAGCAATGGCGCAAGCAATTAACATCCCGATAATAAACATAGTTCCGTCTGGTTCTCTCATTTAATCCTCCAATACTTTCCACCTTGCTCCTTCTGGAGTCTCCTTAATCTCAATGACTTTGACTTTTTTGCCATAGATCAATATCTGTTGGTACGCCCAATTTCGAGCAGCGTGTTCGTATCTAAAAAACATTTTAATTCTCCAAGACATAGCTCCAATATCTGCTATCAAATTCGCCCTGCTTTCTATCCCAAAGGATACAACGAGCTATATAAGATGGCACATTCCACATAGCGCACATATCTAGCCAGTAGTTCTCGATCTCTTTGTATCGGGTAGCATCCTTGCTCTGGTCAAGGCCATACGCTTGAAAGAGGTGAGTATCCATGCAAGTGACCTTCGCTTGGTTAGGGTAAATCATCTCCAGCGAGAAAGATACCTTCGCTATGCCAAGACCAAGAATGTCTTTAACAAGCCTGTCTCTAAATTCCTGCCAATCGCCGCCTTGATACTTATATTCTTCTGGATTACTCCAAAACTTTTCAGCGAATTGGGAAATGAATCGAACACGATTATTGTGAAGGCCAACCTTTGCCCCCTTGATGATCTCCATGAGTTTGGCATCGTCCTTGAACCATACAGTCCAATCCTTGATAGCCTCGTAGCCAATCACGTTACGTTCCCATGTAGTATGCACCGACATGAAAGCGAAAAGCCAACGGTGAAAAATCTCTGTATCGTTCTTGGGTTTAACCCCTTCCCAATAATCTTTGTAGGTATTCAATTCTTCTTGATCGAAAGAGTTGAACAGGAGATCGACTTTAGTAAAGTCAATGTCACTCCTAATCTTGGTCGGTTTGCCCCGCTCGTCCCACAAGCAGAACTGTTCTTGTTCTTGCTTCTCTATCTTGGGCGAGCCAATGAAGTCTAATTGTCTGGTTGTCATCACTCCCCACAGGATAGGGGAAGTTTACGGGTGTGTCAAGAAGTTTTTTTACATCTAGTCATCTCGACGCATTGATGGAGTGAGTAGCGATTACTATACGGGCCATATTTTTTTGCTAATTGGCTAAAGACTGCTTGGTCATGCCTATGTTCTCTGAATTGTTCGTAGTTCCTGCTTACGGAGGGGCTATCGTCAATTAAGTGATAGTCGCAACATAAAGAATACCAATCATTTACCAACCCCCTCACCTCATCACATACGGAATACATGACCGCGCCAGATTGTCTTTGAGGTTCCTTCATGTACGGCTCATCTGCGATGCCTAAATGTAATGGTAAGTCCATTTTCGTCCACTTCCTTTCAGGGTGTACTTTTCCCGCAGTCGTGCCTAGTATTTTTTCTTCTTCAACAGCTTTTGTGCAGTTTTCCATGTATTGCTTCTTGCTCTCGTTGCCTACGTCTATTTCGCATCCCGCATCGAGGTATAATAACACATCGCCCTCTTTCATGCCTCTCATGGTTTTCCCTATGAGGTATGGCTTCCAAAGCCAGTAGCCGTATCCTCTTTTATTCTTTTCTATAAATTCGGAATGACTACTCCAGAAGTTTTTATCGCTTTTTAAGTCCTCCTCTGTATAAGCTACTACCTCATCAAAGAGTTGGGTGTTCATCGCCTCCTGACCCAATCTTTTAGCAACCGCTTCCCATTCCCCTTTTGGACTAAACGTGCCTCCACCAAACGTGATAAAGTGTTTAGACATCTTAAAAAGGTTCTACATCATCGTCATCATCCATTATATCGTCTGCTGATGTAGTTGTATCGTGCGCGTAGAATCTACATAGCTTGTGCTTTTCTTCTTCTATTATCAATACCTGAGCATCTTCACCATCTGCAATTTTTTTTATATTTTTTAATAAACATCCATGACAAACGATCTCTGCTTTGGCGGGGTTATCTGGATAAGGAAATAAGAAGTAAGCAATTTTTTTATTGTCGAAAAGAATGTTGTATTCTTTATAGGTATATTTGATACCACAACAGTCACATAATATACTATCTAGTAGATTATGCTTTTCTTTCTGCTCTTGTAGGTATCCCCTCTCCTCCCAAGATATTATTCTGGCAGGAGTAATTGCTTCTACTATAAACATCTAAACTCATTACACCCCTATTCATCTTTGTGTTTATTTTTGTAGTAGACTTCATGCTCTTGGGCTAATTTCGGGCAACCCGCATTTATTAGTACGTCAGAGGAGAGGGCCATCACCCTGTTTTCTAAATCATCTTCTTTTGTTCCCTTCGGGAAAGCTAGAATGTATTCTCCGAAATTCATAGGCTGAGAGAGAAAATCTTCACTAAAAGCATCCATATATTTATCAAGGTATTCTGTATAATCGTCAATTTCAACTTCTTCATCTTCTAGGAGAGCCTCCTCCCATACATCTTTAAAATGTCGCCATCTATCACCGTTCCTAGTTATGTTCTCGACAGCGAGAGTCATGGCCTCAAAAGCCGCATCACCTTTCTTTTCAAAAATTTCTTCATCAACTGGAACTCTCTGTTTCCAACAGTGGGATTCTACAATGTATTTTTTCATTTCATTGGCCTCCTTAATAATATCCTATTATTTGCACGATTTGTCAACGGCTGCTGACGTTGCCCTGTCCAACAATGCACGAATAAGTTTCTTATTTGCGGGTCTTTAATGTGGCTCCAAGAACGATGCTTTTTAAACAGTATAGAGCTTAACTCCGCAAAATACTCCATATCATTTCGCACAGGGTCTAGGGGGTGATAGGTATGGGTTGGGAGGGCCAGCCTCTTTCTTTGCAGCTTCCAATCAACCAGTGTTTCTTTATTCTTCGCCCAGCTAATGCTTATTTGCGCTCTTGTGTTTTTATCTAGGAATTTATGATGATAGCCGTGAGCTAACTCATGCAGGACTACACTTGGAACGTCCCTGACTGCGTTAGGGAAAGCCTCGCCCCAAGGGAAACACGCTCCACCCGCAAACACAGGGTTCATCTTGTTTTCAATCAACCACTCCCTGCTTGGGTGATAGACCCCTAGCTGCCTGTCGATAGGATGCCCTATCCAAATAGGTATTTGTTGTAGTCTTTGAACAGCCCCCCTTGGGACTCTCATCGTAATGTCTTTAAGCTCCCTGTTTACGATCATAGCGTTAGCTATGCCAAGAGAATAATTCCTCATGGAATTGGGCAAATGGTTAACAAATGCCGAGTCAGGAATCCTCTGCTTGTAGAGCGGTTTATAAATAAAGACAGCCCAGCCCTGTATGTTTATTTTGTTATAATGTGAAGTCGGTACTGCCCCTGCCGCCCCGAAAGTAAAGAGCAACAAAAAGAAGATTATTTTCTTCATGTTTAAGGGGTGATGATATGTTCGGGAACAGGCTGGATGATCTGCTGCTGCTGTTGCTGCTGCTCCATCATTTGCCTTTGCTGTTCCTCGATATGGGATTTGACTTCCTTCGCCTTGGAGAGAAGGAAGTCTCTATCCTCTTTGGTTTTAACTTGATTCGCGTGATGCCAAGGGATTTGCAACACGGTCATCAGTTCCCAGTTTTCTTCTTGCTTTGTCATATTATTATTTATTTAAAAAATTGTGAGTATTAAAATCTGTGTCCATAGCGTGAGCTACTCAACTCCACTTAATCGTCTAGGACTAACGCAAATTAATGGGTGGAAGGATTCTCATTTACCTTCATCTTTTCGGGGTCACAGCTTGAGTTTCGTGAGAAACCCTACTTTGAACCAGCCCTTACAAGCCCCCAGAGACGGTAATCTCCTGCTCGTAAGCCCTGTACCTTAACTGCCGCGACAGCAGTTTATTCGGTCACACCCTTTGCTGGCGATCACCCAGCAAAATTATTTTAAAGAACAAAGATTTTAGAATCTTCTATAAAGACTCTCGGAGAGTATTGATCTATTTCCTCACCGCTTCTTATATTTACAAATTTACTTTTGCCCTTTTTGGTAGTGACTTGATGTTTCCACTTCGGGCGGGGAGACTTCTTCTCCTCCAGAGAACGAATGTCGTCCAAATCCACTACCCCTTTGATGGCTCTTTTAAGAACGTGAGCGTCACCCATCTCAAGAGCGTGTGTGCGCTTCAGAACAGTCAAGTCGCTGCTATACTTCTTGTTGCCCTTAACTTCTAGGCACTTCTTCTTCGGGTTGTAATGAACCACTACTTTCATCTTATTTATTTTTAAATTTTAAAATCTGGCTACACAACACGCTCACCGGAGCGTGTCCCTCTCCCCCGAAATGGGGTTAGTCTTCCAAGCCACTTTTTACCCTCACCAGATTTTTATTTTTGACGGGCTTTTTAACCACATCAAATTTTATTAAAGAACAATCTCTTAACTTCCTTAATACTACTATTGTATTACGGGTATGTCAAACATTTTTTACCATTATTTCCAGCTAAAATACCCGTAGATATTTAAGACAGCAACGACCAGAGACATTGCTACCGTGGGGTAAGCCTTTTTATGTGCAGAATATCCAGCAATGCAAAGATTGCCAATAATCCAAACGAACCAGCAAGATATATGCTGGTTAGCATTAAGATAATAACCAAGGAGAATAAGTCCCGCACCCCACCAGCCAAGTCTTTCAAGAATTTTATTAGCATAATCAAAATCTGAATCTTTCATATATTTCTTTTACTTTCTGTACTATTTGGGAAACATTCTTTCTCTATTAGATAGCAATGTTTTAAAAAAGTTTTTTTAATTCCAAGCTTTTGTCTTATTTGGTTTATGCTCATTGAGGAGAAGTCAGCAAAATTTACTTTCGACAAGTCCTCCGAACACAAACTACCCGCCATGACCCCCATATTAAATACAAACCTTTCTTCTTCCCCAAATCTATACTCTTTCGGGTAAAGATATTTGGCGCAAAACATGAATAGGTTTCTTCTCCATCGTTTCATTTGTTTCGAGGAACCCATTGTGTACCCGATTACAAAGGCTTCGTCTTTAGGTAGGATGCCCCTACTTAAAGCAATATGGATACAGTCATGGTTGAATAAGGTGACTGCCCCCGTAAATAACTCCGAGCTTTTATATTTTGGATTTTCTACGAGCTTTATTATTAAGGGAACGTCATCTTGCTGTAAGCTCCAATCTATCATTTCATCGACGACCTCGTAAAGCTTCCTGTCTCCGTTCGATAACGGGCAAGACCAGCTTTCGGAAAGCCTCTTGACCCTCTCCTTCTCTCGTTCTTCTTCTAGTTTATGATCGTAGGGAGTCATTCAACTGTGACGGATTTAGCCAAGTTTCGCGGCTTGTCAACATTATGTTTATTTATTTGCGCCATATACATACTAAATAATTGCATAGGTATCGTAGCTAGTATTGGCGATATGAAATCTGGGGATTTAGGAATCTCTATGAGATAATCATAACAATCTTCGGGATACTTTAACCCTTCTTGAGAGATTAAAACCACTTTTCCGTGTCTTGATTTTATTTCTTTCAAGTTAGATATATTTTTTTCCAGCAATAGTCTTTGGGTTCCTAGATATATACAGTGCCTACCCCTGCGAATCAACGCGAGTGGCCCGTGCTTTATTTCTCCAGAGGCATACCCATGCGCGTCAACGTAACAAAGTTCTTTTAGTTTTAGTGCGCCCTCAAGAGCTATGGGGTAAAGATATTGTCTACCCAAAAAGTCTATGGCTTTTTGCAGTTGTAACCCTACCGCTATCTTTTTTATTTTATTATTTAATAATAAAGTTTTGTCGATTAAGTTGGGTAGCCTTCTTATTTGCTTAATATATCTTTGGGAGTCAATCTTATTTAGTTCGTGCTTCCTGCCTATTAAGGTGGCAAGCATTAATAGGATTACGCATTGTGATGAAAATGCTTTAGTCGATGCTACCGAAATTTCTGGGCCAATTCTCTGGTAGATTCCTTCACCAACTGTTCTTGCAATCGTACTGGCGACACAATTAGTTATGGCTATCACTTCATACCCTTTATTTTGAGCCTCTTTGATCGCGGCCAAGGTGTCAATAGTTTCTCCCGATTGAGATATAGCCACAACGAGCGTACCTTTTTCTGTCGGATTATTTTTATATTTATATTCCGAGGAAAAGTCTACCGTGGCTGGTACATTGGCTATGTTTTCCATGTAGTATTTACCGAGTAGGCCAGCATGATAAGCTGTCCCGCAACCTATAAAAGCAACGCGCTTAATTTTATTTAGCGAAATTCCCCCGAACTTTACCTCACCGAAACCTTTATCAAACCTCCCCCTAAAGGTTTCTCTGATTGCGGTTGACTGCTCAAAGATTTCTTTCTCCATGAAGCATGAGAAATCCCCCAACTCAACATCTTCGCTTCTGTTTTTGATATGTTTCCAGTGCAGCGCATCTTTTAAATTTTTACCTTTGAGGTTTTGAATGTTATAATCTTCTTTATTTATTTTAGTTATTTGACCGTCATCAAGATAAACTACCTTCTTGATTCTCGGCGGGAGAGCATTAACGTCACTGGCTAAAAAGTTTTCTCCTTCGCCCACTCCGATTATTAGCGGCGAACTTCTTCTTGCTCCATAAATTTCGCTAGGAAAATCAGAAAAAATCACGCCGATTCCATAAGTGCCTTCCACTTGGGACAGGGCTGCACTCAACGCTTTCGGGGGGTCATTATTTGCGCTAAATTCTTTAGCAATTAAATTAACTAAAACCTCTGTATCTGTCTCCCCGTAGAAGCTAACACCTTCTTCTATGAGTCGGTCTTTTATTTGGTCTGAGTTCTCTATAACCCCGTTGTGGACTAGATAAACTTTGTCATCGTAACTCTTGTGTGGGTGGGTATTATTTGAATTGACCTTGCCGTGCGTAGCCCATCTTGTATGACCTAATCCTGACTTGCATTTTTTGGGAAACTTTTTCCCAGACAAGTTTTCGGGAGAACCTATCGCCTTAATAACCTTCACTGAATTGGCGGTAGGTAAAGCAATACCGCAGGAGTCGTACCCCCTATACTGAAGTTTCTCTAAAGACTCGCATAAAGTTTCTGCTACGCCTTCTTCATCTCCGATATAACCTATGATTCCACACATTCCGTCCACCCAAGTGCTTCACTTATTTGTGGGAATTGCTGTAAAAATATCTTCTTAACCTCATTCGCTACATCCCTGTGCTCTTTTTGCGTGTTTTCTTCTGTTCTTAAATTGATATAGTGAACCCAACTACGGACGCTACCGTTCATATACATTGTAGTTTGCGCCCCAAGAGGGAGAATCATCCTCGCTGTCTCTCTCGACACCCCCATCGCGCAGAGTTGTTTATAATAATCTTGGGCAGACTCTAGGAACATTTGGGCTGTGGCTTTAACCTGTTCGTCCTTTATTTCTTCCGTACTACTTTGCCTGTTATTTTCGGCTTGCTCCCTCAACTCTAGGGGTTCAAGCTGTGGCGCTTCACTGTAACGCTGACTAAACTCTTGAAAGCTAAAGCTGCGATGCCTCAGAATTTGAGCGGCGATTGCTCTGCTTGTTTTTATTTCGACGCACATATTTACCATCTCGAACGGCGACCAGTGTTTGTGTTTAATTAAAAAATTAATTAACCTCGGAGCAGTCTCCGTATTCATTTGGTTCTCTGGGTTTGAAACTCTAGCGCAATAAGTCACAAGTTCTTCCGCGTTCATCTGCTCACCCTCGATGGCGGGCTGCGTGATTGATATTAATTTAACATTCATATTTAGTAGCGTGTCCTTCTTTCACGAGCATCTCGTTTATAATTTTACCATGATATTTGTCAGACCTAATGTAATTTTTGTCAACACGCAACTCGCCCAAACATCTCCCGTACTTACCTACCCCGTGTGACGAGAGCAAAAACTCATTATTATTTGCCCCAAGGGCTTCTATAAGCCTAGCTTTGGCGAGTAACCCTTTCTTTTTTATATCCTTATCTCTAGTGCGTATTTCGAAAGCATTTATACCCGCAAGTCTCACTCTCTTTTTCACCCAAGTGTCAAACCCAAGGTCAATCATTGCGTCAACAGTGTCTCCGTCTATCACTCTAATTAGCTTGGCCTTGTATTCATACATTATTTGTTAAACCACGATTTGATCCACAGGTAGGGGATTTCAATAATAATTCTTAAAAAATATAACACACTCCAGAAAGCGAGTAAAAATAAATCTTTAGCTTTTTCCATGACATCACGAACACTCAACCCTCGACCAATCGGTGAGTCCTTCTCCGCTTTCTCGATTAAATCCATCCTGCTCCCACATGACGGTTCTGCCCGTCTCCCCATTGAACCAATAGTGGGCTACTTTTATTTCAGTGTCTTGCCCTGTTCCTACTATTTGCTCTGCGTCATCATAAATAGGAAGCCCCCTCCTAACAAAATAAACATCATAAATAGAATCTATAAGATTAGTATCATCTTTAACTCTAACGTGATCATCTACAAAATCAGTAGCGTCATCGAAGGATGCAAAATGTAACTTACCTTGATCCATCCAGCCAGCATAAGGCCATCCTTGATCCTCTTCAAAAGTCATATACTCTCTCTGATAGGCAAAGCTACCTCTAATGTTTTGGCTGAAAGTCCATTCTCCTTGGCCTCGCTCGTAACAGTAAACTCTATAATCCCAGCGTTTCCAGCCCTCGCTTGTCTTGGAGCTTTCCTTCTCTGGCCCCTTCTCGTCGTCCTCGTATTTGCAAGTAATTGCTATTGCGGGGAGAGAGGCTGCAAGGGGTACGGTTTTAAGAAAATCGCGACGATTCATTTCTTAATAATAACTGAATTATACCGTTTTGGCAAGTATTACTTGGAATTTTTTGTGAAATAAATCATACGATCCTTTATGTCTTTGGAGGAATCGATCTATGGCCTCTTTCGGGTTGTAGAGGTGGTGCTGGTCTTCAGCTACTCCTGAAATCTGGCTTCGATTACCTAATTCAATGCTCTTTTTGGCAGTCCATCCATAATCATCTATAATTAATAAACCGAAAAGTTCCAGTAGTTTCCAGCATTGTTCAAGTAGGGGTTCTATCTCATCGGTTTTTTTTGTTGCATCCCAGTAAATAATGTCAAATGTCTCTTTGTTTCGTTCTAGCTCTGGCAAAATCTCTTCAAGCTGTCCCTTTCTGAATTTTATTTTACTTTCGGGAATTTCCGCTGCTTTAAGATTTTCCCTTGAGTTGTGGAATCTTTTATCTACCCCAAGCCACTGGCTCTGTGGGTGGACGAGAACATTATCAAGAAACCAAATTGAGGTTAAGCCGTCATAGACTCCCGCTTCAAGCATTTTAGTCGGCTCATGTCTAAAGTGCCAACAATGAGAAATCCAGTTTTTAGTCTTCCAGCTAGTGAGGTCTTTTTTGTAAATGTACTTTTCTGTATCAAATTTACCCCAAGCCCTTGGCCTTTGTTTCTTCATGTACCCCTTTACACCCCGATAAACGCCGTTTCCCTTTTTACATTAGCCTATAAATTAATTCCGCGATAGCAATGTCTTCGATGGCTACTCCTGTAGAATCAAAAACAGATACCCCCTCATTAAATGAGAAGCACTCATGCATTTTAATCAATTCGGGTAGGTTACGAATAGTTAAATCAGGCCAGTCACTATACTGTAATTCTCCAGAATGTGCCGCCTGCTTAGGGTCATCACAAATAAAATGTGCCGACCCGTCAATCACGTTAGTCATTAATTCTCGCTTACCTTGTGCATCAGCGCCAACAGCGTTGATATGACAGTTACTTTTAATATCGTGGATGTCCAGATAAGGTGTTGTAGATGGTGTGAGAGTAGTAATAACGTCTGCATTCTTAATTGTATCCTTTACTGATTTTGCTCTCCCATAGCTGGAGGCAACAAAGTTTCTACCAAGCCAACTCATCATCTCTCTTTCGGCTTTTTTATTTCTATCGTGAATTTGAACGTCAATGTTTCCGTTGCCTTCAAAGACTTCGAAATAAGCGTCCATGTGATATTTTGCTTGCAGTCCGCAACCTATGAATGCAAAATTCTTGGCGCGTGGCGCACAATACTTAGTTACAATCGCAGAAGTGGCGGCAGTCCTGTACGCAGTAAGGGCGGTGCAGTCCATACCAATTAAGGGTATGCCTGTTTCCCTGTCGCTTAAAATAAGAGAACCATTAGTCGTGGGCGCGGGAATTTGGCAATTATCCGGAAATACCCCGATCCACTTAATAGCTGCATAAGTTTTAAGAGCCGCTGGCATGGCCCTGAAATCTCCCCCGCGACCCTCAAGATAAACTTTAGGAACCATGTCTGCTGATGGGTCAACGAAAGCTTCCTCAATGCAGTCTATTATTTGGCCCCACTTGTTTTCGAGTAGGTCTTTAATGATGTCATCATCTAAGTATTTCATTTATACCTTTTGTACCCCCACCAAGCATTCCTTAATACATATCCTAGGTGAGCCGCCTCTAGCCACCTACCTTTACTTTCGAGTTCCTGCTTCTCTTTCTCTGTATCTCTTACTTTTCTGCAAAACTTCTTGCGGGTTGAGTAAGGCACTATGTAGGGCGGCAGCTTTATCTCGCTCATCGCTCCGGTTTCCTGTGGATTTCCGATGGGAGTAACTCATGGAATTGCCATTTTTGTTTTTGAGATTCACTCCCATCACCTTTGTTATCGGTTTTATCTTCACCTCTTTGTCCTTTCCCTTTTCCTTTTGCGTCTTCCTTGGTCAGTTTTCCCATCACGGGTTGCCCTTTGCCAAGTTTACCTTTCAATATTTTCTGAAGCTTTTCGTGAAGCTCTCTATCGTAAGACAGCCCGTATAATCTTGGCTCAAGGTTGTCGCTACTGTATCCGAAAAATTCAAAGAAGCCGCCCTCGTCCTCGGCGATAGACTCAGCCAATATATAAATCGCGCCATCAAATTCTGTTATTTTATTTGGCTCCTTTATTACAACCCAGTGGATCAGAACCTTCTCTGGCATATCGTCTTCATTAGCGGGCCAGCCCAGATATGAATGAATCGAACTCCAGAACACAATCGTAAAGATGCAAAAAGTAGAAATACAGGCGGTCTTAACGTACCACCGCACGGTCGACTCTGCGAGAATCCAGAAACTTAACGATCCGAATACTAATAATAAAATTGGTAATGCTATATTCATTTCTTTAAAGTCTTTAAATCGTACCCATCTTCTTTAGCTAGACCCTTTTCAAGCATTTCTATAAAAAATTCCTGTATTCCTTTATTGCTAACTCGCTTACGATTTTTTTCTTTCTTAAAGAGTTCGTC
>CAZYHH010000053.1:0-13452 GCA_964647295.1 uncultured Pseudomonadales bacterium | reverse complement strand
GCTCCAGCAATTCCAAAATCAACAAAACCATAAGCAGCACCAATAACACTACCAAGCGGTGTATAGCTATAACCTATATATATTCTTTCAAACAGTGTGGTTGGGCCTTCTGCATTTCCGGTCAAAATTAACCACCTCTCCCTCGACAAACTGAATGTTTTTTCGAACGAATTCTTTTTGAAATACTCGAGAGGACCTAGAATTGATTCCGGTCGGGAGGTCATTGCCAATCAAATTAATCGCGATCTGATCCTTGTATCTAGACCTGAATGCAAACGACAACTCGATACCAGCTGCCCCTGCTCCTACTACTGTTAGCGTCTGTCCTGATTTGATATTTTGATCAAGAAATTGAAGATTCTTCTCAAACTCTGAGATTGGTTTAATTGATAACGCACCATCAAATATAGAATCGGGAACCGATCCTATATTAAGAGAAAGGACGTCATAGTGAAGAGACGGACGTTTGTCCAACAATAGGCGTTTATCAACTACATCTAAACCAATGACTTCGCCACAAACAAAACGAGCACGCGCAAATTGACACAAACGTTCCAAATTAATATAAGTATCTTGAGCTCCATATATACCTGCTACCGCACCAGGAATCATCCCAGAATACGGCGAGTGTATATATTCTGAAACTAGTGTTAAACGCACTCCTGGTTGCTCATGCATCCCAAAATGTCTTAACACCTGGATATTACTGTGCCCTCCCCCAACGAGGATTAAGTCTCGAGCACTCGGAATGAACGAATTCATGTAGAAACGCAGACTCTAAAGAAATACATCATGTTTATTCATCTAAATAGTCTAAGTCGTCTTTAAACTTACGCTGATCAGCTCGCTCTTCAATCGCTCGCCTGATCTCTAACAACCGAGCTCCCTGATCCTTACTACTCGCTTGTATTTCCGGCACCGACTCTGGTTCATCAATATCATTTTCTTCAAATTCTTCATCTAAACTCTCTGAGTTACTCTCTTCAGACAAAACGACCTCTTCACCTTCTACACCATCTATCGATTCATCTGAGTTTTCCGCCTGAGTAATAGGTTTCTCTTTTTTCTTTCGACCCCTTTTTGCCAATTTTCTTCCCTCTTTAAACTGCGAATCGCAAACTCTACAGCGATCACTAGTTGGATTATTTTTTCTAATGCGGTTTTTAGACACACAGACAAGCACTGTCAAGGTAGTCTTACAGAAATTATTTCATTTGACACGCGAACCAATCAAACAATCCCTATGAGATTTAATAATTGTTGATAAGATTCACCTTTAAATACCAAACATACTGTTTAGTAAATGGATTACGCTGAAATACCTAAACTAACCATTTATATCGACGTCAAGAGCCCATACGCTTTCGTCGCACTAAGACCTACCTTGGCACTGGAGAAAGAGTTAGGTTTATTTTTTGACTGGAAACCTTTGACGTTAGACATACCTAGTTACCTCGGCTCGGCAAGAAAAAATGATTCCGGAAAGCTTATTGAAAATAACAGGTCAAAGTCTCAGTGGTCAGGCGTCAAATATGCTTACCGAGATGCAAGAAGATATGCAAAAATCCAGGGCAAGCTTCTATTAGGTACACAGAAAATATGGGACTCCAGCATCGCAAACATCGGCGTTACCTGGGTTTCAACTCAAGATCGACAACGCTTACCAGATTACCTGGTCAACATATTTACCCCGTTCTGGAAGAGAGAACTTGATATCGAAGACATACAAATCGTCTCTGAAATTATCCGACTTTCCAAAGTCACGACTAAAGGGTTTGAAGAATATGTTGCAGGAGAAGGCAGAAAACAGCATGACTTACTTCAAGCATCTTTTCATAAAAGCGGCATTTTCGGCGTACCAACCTACGAATTTCCTGATGAATTCCTTTTTGGACGAGAGCACCTACCCTATGTGCGATGGCGGTTAAACGGTTGCGAAGGAGAAGCTCCTGATATTGCTTATCTTCTATGACAGTACTAACAATATACATCGATTTTAAATCACCGGAATCTTACTTAGCTTTCCATCAAACTGTGATCTTTGCAAAAGAAAACAACCTGAACATTGGTTGGAAACCATTTCTTACTAAAAGCCGAACCACACCCTTACCCAAGAAAAATGAGACCAAAGGAGAAACGCATCTGAGAATAAGAGAAGAACACAAGAAATCCGTCAACTTAAAATATGCAAAAATCTTGAATCTCGCTATGAAATATCCTCAGAATGAAAATCAAAGCGACCTCGCTTTATCCCTACTCCCTAAGCTAAACGGAGATACGAAAGACTACATTGCCTTGGCATTTCGTTATTTTTGGCAACACAATTTCGATTTAAACGACGGAGATACTGTCATCGAATTGCTTAAGGCCTCTAAAACAGATACGGAGGTTCTCGACGATGAAGAGAATTTAATTCAGAATCTTTCTCATGATACTGAGTTAGCAAAGCAGTCCGGCGTCATGGCGACGCCCACCTACGAACTAGAAGGTGATCTATTCCTGGGACGAGAGCACCTCCCTTGGATCAAAAAGCACCTAACTAATAATCGATAAACATCAGAACCAATTAACCCTGTTGAAGGAACTCCACTAAATTGCCATCGGGATCCCTGACGATTCCAATTGTCACGCCTGATCTGATTTCTGTTAGAGGAACAACAACTTCCGAACCGAATGCTTGGCAATCGGTCATGATTTCCTCAAGATTATCCACGCTCATGGTCCAATATCGGTAACCAGATGCATAAGGTATTGCACCTTTTTCAGCTTTTTTACTTGGAGCAGGTTCGGGCACGACTATCTTTATTAGGCTATCCCCACACCACAGCCTGTGCATAGTGCCTCCCGCCGGAAAAGGTATGTCAGCCTCATGACGAAACCCCAAAAGATCTTTATAGAAAGACAGCATGGCTGCACCATTAGCGGTTACGATCCCTAAATCAATCGCCGTTTTTGTTAACTGAACGGTCAATTCGACCCCTGAGATTGACTATCCAAAATGTCGTTCCACTCGGAGACCTCTTTAACCGAATCAAGTAAGGTACCAACATCTCCAAGAATATTAATTGACTGGATTTGGTCGCCCTGCTCAATCTGATCAACAATCTGTTGGTCATCAGTCCCCTTTACAGAACCAAAGATCGTATGAGCATCATCTAAATGAGGTGTTGGAACATGCGTAATGAAAAACTGAGACCCATTAGTGCCGGGGCCCGCATTTGCCATTGAAAGCTTACCGGATGCATCGTGACGAAGTTCTGGCGAAAACTCATCAGTAAATCGATATCCAGGACCACCCATCCCATTCCCGTTTGGGCAACCACCCTGAATCATGAAGTCAACTATGACTCTATGGAAAATCAGACCGTCGTAGAAGCCACGCTGTGCTAGATTAACAAAATTAGCAACCGTGATCGGGGTCTGTTCTAAAAACAAATCCACTGAAATAATACCTTTATCTGTAACAATTTCTGCACTTAACATCGAGGAACTCCTAAAAAACTTTAATCAGGAAATATGTATAAAAATCATTCAACAGCACATAACGACAAAAAATCGACAACCTGATTTTTTGCAGTATCAACATCCGCTCCATTCTTCCAATGTTCGATAAAAACACACTCTCTAACTTGTTGAGAAATAAACTTCGAGGTCGATTCAGGATGGTACAAATCACTTCCCATCAATATACACATGGGAGTATTACACTGCACTAAGAATTCATCTTCGACGCTGAAAAGTTTCTTATCAACACCAAACATGTTCTCTCGAAAACCATTTAGATTGCTTGCGCTAATATCAGTTCGATTAGCTTTAATATCGGCAGCCCAATTATCAAACATACTGTAAAATTCATCTCGGTTGTTATCTCGACCGATCGACTGAAAAACAACACAAGCGTCAATTCGGTCTTCCGCTTTTTCTAACAAACCAAAAATATAAGGCCCACCGATGCACATACCTGCAACCATAAAGGAATCAATTCCTAGATAGTCCATCAATGCTAGCTGATCATTCGTGTAAGTGTGCCAGCCATCCTCTTCATGTATGGGCCCGGTCGATCCACCAGCGTTTCGTTGATCCATAGCTATAACATGAAAAGATTTTTTTAACACATCAATTGGGTTCCACGGTGCCATCGACCAAGCTCCTATCGACGACTTCATTCCCCCAGGGGCAATTAACAGTATCGGCGAACCTTGACCATATTCTTCAAAGTGAATTGAGGTATCACCTCTAACAAATGTTGACACAATAACTCCAAACAATAACCCAGTATCGGATTATAACATTTTGAAACTGTACCAGGGACAGGTGAACAAAGACTAGCTCTAGTCGAATTAGCTGAAACAACTACAATCAATAACGGTCCGAGAGCAAATCCTGTAAATCAGGAATAACGCATAGCTAAAACTGAAACTCCGGCATCGTAACCGAGAGCCCATCGAGTTCTTCAGACAACATAACCTGACACGACAATCTAGAATTTTCCTGTCGTTCAGGATTGAGGTCCAACATCGACTCTTCCATCTCTCCAGGAGCCCCAACTTTTTCCACCCAACTTTCTTCGACCATTACATGACAGGTTGCGCAAGAACACTCACCTCCACAATCTGCATCAATCCCCGGAACCAAGTTATCAATGGCCGCCTGCATCAGCGAAACCCCAGGCTGAGAATCCACTAAATGCTCCGTTCCATCATGTTCTACGTATGTAATCTGAACCATCTCTAATGCACCAAAACTTCTATCTTCATTAAGGCCGTCAAACTATACAAAACCGAAAAAAATCGCAATGACTTGATTGCATAAACTACTCTTTCTTTATTTAGAGCAATTCTCGACATACTCAACCCTCGAGTATTTCATTGATGGCCAAGGCAAGGTCGTAGTCTTTTTGAGTAATTTGGTCCTTCTGGTCATGCGTACTCAGTCTGATCGTTACCAAGCCATATGAATTCGACCAATCGGGATGATGTTGCTGGACTTCGGCAATCAAAGCAACTCTAGAAATAAAAGCAAATGCTTGTGAAAAATCCTTGAACTGTATTTGTCTAGTTAACTGCTGTTCTAACTCTTGCCACCCAGGAATTTCCAAATATCTCAAAGCCTCAATAAAGATGGTGGAGCCAGGGAGGATCGAACTCCCGACCTCGTGAATGCCATTCACGCGCTCTCCCAGCTGAGCTATGGCCCCGTTTTCGAAATACTATCACTCGCCCACGAGGCAATCCAATCGATCATCAGGTCTGCTCAAAGAGTCGAAGAAAGATTACCAATTTCTTTTTCAAGTTTTTTCTTCATCTTTCCCGAAACCCCCAAACAATCCAACGCGCTGCGCATCCGATCTATCGACACATCCCTTCCCAATAAAACCATTGAATCAAACAAGGGTAGCGACACCTTTTTACCGCTGATCGCGACGAATATAGGCATCATGAATTTCTTAAATTCTAGATCTAACGATTTTGACGCTAGGCTGAATGCTTGAAAAATCTCATCTTTATCCCAATGATTCATGGCTTCTAAGGAACGTGAAGCAATAAATAAAACACGAACAACTACCTCGCGCTTCAGAGAAGGGAAATCTAGATCCGCTTCTTCCAAGGCTTTTCTATCCCCCAAGATGTAATCTATCTTCCCAACCACATCAGAGAATTTCTCGATCCTATCCTTTAACAACGTCGCCAACTCTTTCAACTTTTGAGGGTTCGCTATTTGGTTGGTAATTTCATCCACAAAATCTTCATCACTCATGGCACGAATATACTGTCCATTTATCCAATTTAATTTTTGTTCATCAAATATTGGACCGCCGGTCGAAATACGAGACTCCTCAAATGCTTCGACCATTTCATCCAAATTAAATAATTCCCGCTCGTCAGGCATCGTCCAACCCATCAGACACAAATAATTAATCAAAGCACCAGGCAGGAATCCCGAGTCACGGTAGAAGTTGATGCTGGTAGGGTTTTTTCTCTTAGACAATTTACTTTGGTCGGGATTTCTCAACAGCGGTAAATGCAAAAAAATTGGGATTTCCCAATCAAAATATTGATATAGTAATAAATGCTTAGGGACAGAATTAATCCATTCTTCGCCTCTAATTACATGACTAATCTCCATCAGATGATCATCTACCACTGCCGCCATATGATAAGTAGGCATGCCATCTGCCTTAATCAATACCTGCATATCAACTTGATCGTAAGGTATTCGGATTTCACCTCTCAAAAGATCATTAAATACAGACTCTCCTTCTTCGGGGACTATCATACGAATGACATGAGATTCCCCACTTTCAAGACGTCGCTCAACCTCAACCTCAGTTAAGCCCAGGCAGCAACCATCATATCTACTGGTTTCATTTCTAGACCTTTGTTCCGATCGCAACTGATCCAGACGATCAGAAGTACAAAAACACCTAAAAGCCTTACCCTCAGATACTAGGTTTTCTGCATGCTCTAGATAGATTTTTTTTCGCTCACTCTGTCGATAGGGCGCGACACGCCCACCAAGATCTGGCCCTTCGTCCCAATTTAACCCTAACCATTTTAAAGAATCTAAAATAGCAATCTCTGAATCTTTCGAGCTTCGCGCCTGATCTGTGTCTTCTATTCTAAGAAGAAATGAACCGTGGTGTTTCCTGGCAAAAACCCAATTAAACAAAGCTACATATGCGGTCCCAAGATGAGGATCACCTGTCGGAGAAGGAGCGACTCGGGTTCTTACTTTCAATCAAAGATTCTCTATCAAAAGCCCATCTTGTAGACATCTTTAGGTATAAGTGGATAAGTAATACCCGCAATTTTTTGCACCACCCGTACTACCTGACAAGAATAACCAAATTCATTGTCATACCAAACATATAATACAATGCGATTATCTTTTGCAATCGTCGCTTTCCCATCAATGATGCAGGCATGGCGATTACCAACAAAATCTGAAGAAACAACTTCGGGAGAATAAGTAAAATCCATCTGTCTTTGCATAGACCCGTGTATGCAGCTTTCTCTTAAATAATTATTCACCTCCTGGACTGTAGTTTCTTGCCCAAGCGTCAAATTAAGAATCGCAAGCGACACATTTGGAGTAGGTACTCTTATCGCATTACCAGTTAACTTTCCTTCTAACTCTGGAAGCAGCTTAGTCACAGCTGACGAAGCACCTGTTTCCGTAATCACCATATTCAAAGGTGCACTACGCCCTCTTCGATTGCTCTTGTGATAATTATCCGTCAAATTTTGATCTGGAGTATAGGCATGTACTGTTTCCATGTGCCCGGAAACAATCGAAAATTTATCGTTAATCGCCTTTAACGGCGGTACAATGGCGTTGGTTGTACAACTTGCCGCTGCAATCATCTCGTCTTCATTCGCGATTAAATGAGAATTAACCCCAGAAACAATATTTTTCAAATCTCCTTTGCCCGGCGCTGTTAAGACTACTTTAGCGACTCCGTCGCAGGCTAGATGTTTACCCAACCCATCGGAATCTCTCCAAACACCCGTGTTATCAATAAGAATCGCATTCTTGATTTCATAATTTTCATAATTTACTTCATCAGGCGAGTTCGCATATAAAACCCGAATAACATTTCCGTTCGCGATGATACAAGAGTTTTCTTCGTCCACGCGAAGAGTTCCCTGGAAACTACCGTGTACCGAATCTCGTCTCAACAAACTGGCTCTTTTTGACAAGTCGTCTTGCCCTGCCTTCCGAACAACTATGGCTCTGAGCCTTAACTGTTGACCGCTTCCTGTTTTTTCTATTAACAACCTAGCCAGCAATCGACCAATACGCCCAAACCCATACAAAACAACATCCTGGGGTTCGTCTAACGGTAAAGCTTCAATGCCAACCACCTCAAGACATTCATTTTTAACAAAATCAGCTAAGCCGATATCCGATGATCCAGACTCTTCCATGAATTTAGTCGCAAGCTTGCCTACGTCGATGTGGCTAGGTCCTAAATCCAACTTAGCCATTTCAACAAGAATAGGATGACTTTCAAATTCTGATAATTCATTTTGTGCGACCTGTCTGACATACCGATGCGTCTTCATGATCTGGGTAACGCTTTGGTTATATAAAGCCCGCCCATAACAGTAAGTCACAACATTTTTTCTATACAAACTACCGATTAAGGGGATCATATCTTCCGCTAAAGCCTCTCTTTCTTTCCAATCGGGAAAGTAGTCAGCCAAATTATCTAATGCCACATCTATTCCTTGCTAATCAATACGATAATCCACCCGCATCAGCCTACAAGCTCTTCGACGAACACGGGCCCTGATCAGAGACCGGGATTATAGAAAAACTTAAGAACCGACAGCCAGTAATAATTTGAGAAATATCGATTAAATCAACGCAGACTTTGGTTAATTTGATCCAAAGCTGCCGTCCCGGGACAAAGTTCCGTCTCATTAAGAGCATTTAGAGGTTGATCCACCGTATCCAGTACCTCATGACAATCACTAGCCTCTGGATCAACGTACAGCAGCCCAGTAACAACCTTTCCCTGCTCTTGCTGTCTCTGCACATAATTCAACGCCCCCACCCGGTCGTGCGGATCATAATCGGCATCAATTTTATGTAAATTCAATAAAGAGCCATCAGGCATTGAAACTTGCGTCGAAGTTCCTTCTTCATATTCAACAGTAATCTCTGAGCGGGGAAGGATAAAGTCAGTATCGATTACATTCTGACTATGATCGCGAATAAATTCATAACTTTTTGTTGAGCCCTCATGATTGTTGAAAGCAACACAAGGAGAAATGACATCAATAAAAGCAATTCCCTTATGCTTAAGCCCTGCTTTTAGCAAAGGCACAAGCTGATCTTTGTCGCCAGAAAAACTGCGTCCTACAAAACTAGCTCCTAACTGAAGCGCCATACTCACCAAATCAATCGGCTCATAAAGATTGGGAAGGCCCTTTTTGCTAGTAGAACCCTTATCATTGGTCGCAGAAAATTGGCCTTTGGTTAATCCATAAGTACCGTTATTGTCGACCAAATAGAGCATGTTTATTCGTCTCCTGACAATATGCGCAAATTGCCCTAAACCGATAGACGCACTATCACCATCACCAGAGACACCAACACAAAACAGCTCTTTATTGGCCAGGTTAGCACCGGTCATCACACTTGGCATACGGCCGTGTACCGAATTAAAACCGTGAGACTTATTCAAGAAATAACTCGGCGTTTTGGATGAACAGCCAATACCAGAAACCTTTGCAAACCGATGTGGTGGAATCGACAGTTCTGAACACGCTTGCACGATCGCAGCGCTGACTGAGTCGTGACCACACCCAGCACATAAAGTAGAAACCGAGCCTTCGTAATCTCTTCTTGTCAACCCAATTTCATTCGCCGGCAATCGAGGATGATGGGTTTTAGGTTTGAGCACAAATGTCATTTGGAAACCTCCGATAAGCGAGGCAGCTTCTTTTCTTCATAGCAATCAGATATTTGTTTCTGGATGACATCAGCAGACATTGACAGGCCTGCATAATACAAAACAGAAACCAATTTTGCTGGCTCAAAATCTTCTTCATTGATCAACAATGTTCGCATCTGAGCGTCTCTGTTTTGTTCCACGACAAAAACAACATCGTGATCATTCACAAAAGAGACCACCTCTGCACTAAACGGAAAAGACCTAATTCGGCATAGATCAAAACTAATACCTTCCTGCCTCAAGCAATCTTGAGCTTCAGGCATCGGATAAGCAGTAGTACCAAAATACAATACGCCAACCTTTTGTTTCGAGGAATCAATCTCAGGGGCTGGTAAAATTATTTTAGCCGTCTCCCATTTACTCAAAAGGCGTTCCATATTTTTCTGGTATGCCTCCGGCGATTCCGTGTATGCAGCAAACTCATCACGTGAAGTTCCCCTCGTAAAAAATGCGCCCTTTTCCGGGTGTGTACCAGGCAGAGTTCGGTAACCAATCCCATCACCATCGATATCGAGGTATCTTCCAAATACATCTAGCCCATCTAAAGCTTCTGCATCTAGTACTTTGCCTCGATCATAGGTTCTATCGTCCTCCCATTCTAAGGGCTCAGACAAAAAGTCGTTCATGCCAAGCTCCAAATCACTCATGACAAGGATAGGTGTCTGCAAACGATCTGCTAAATCTAAGGATAAGGCTCCGAATTCGAAGCATTCTTTAGGATTGGACGGAAACAACAGTGGATGCTTAGTATCACCATGTGAGGCATAGGCGGCAGAAATCAAGTCACATTGCTGCGTCCGGGTAGGCATTCCTGTAGAGGGACCTGCTCTCTGTATATCCCACACTACCGCAGGAATCTCAGCAAAATAAGCTAATCCTAAAAACTCTGACATCAGAGAAATCCCAGGCCCACTCGTTGCTGTCAATGCTCGAGCTCCATTCCATGCAGCACCAATAACAATACCAATTGAAGAAAGCTCATCCTCTGCTTGAATGATGGCAAACTTCTTTTGTCCAGTTTTATCGTCGACCCTAAATTGGTTCGCGTATCGCTCAAAAGCTTCAGCAAGAGAAGTGGATGGCGTAATCGGGTACCAGCCACAGACCGTCGCCCCACCGTAGATGGCGCCTAATCCAGCTGCTGCATTACCTTCGATCATAATACGATCGCCAACTTGATCGCATCGCCTAACCTGAAGTGGGAGTGGTCCATCTAGATATTCCAACGCATAATCTCGGCCAATTTCTAAGGCTCGAATATTGGGCTGTATAAGCGCATCTTTCCCTTTGTACTGAGTAGAGACCATTCCAGTGATCACATCAAACTCGATGTTCAGCAGACCCGCCAGCGCTCCTAAATACGTGATATTCTTAAATAAGCTTCGTTGTTTGGGATCACTAAACTCCGGCAACATCAAGGCAGCGATAGGAATACCAATCTCATTAATGTCTTCTCTTTTTAATGATCGATCTAGCGGCTTGGTGTTATCATAAAAAAGGTAGCCTCCAGGTTTCACACTTTTGACATCTTCGACAAACGTCTCGGCATTCATCGCAACCATAATATCGACACCCTCGCGTCGACCCAAATAGCCTCTTTCACTCACACGGACTTCATACCATGTAGGCAAGCCCTGTATGTTTGATGGAAAAATGTTGCGCCCCGAAACCGGGATACCCATGCGGAACAAAGCTTTGGTAAACATCCCATTTGCACTAGCCGAACCTGACCCGTTGACATTCGCAAAACGTATCACCAAATCATTGTAGACAACGTTCATTCTGCAAAACTTCCCATTTGAGGTATGTGAACTACAGAACGTTGCATATCCCAAGCATTGGTGGGGCAGCGTTCAGCACATAACCCGCAGTGTAAACACACATCCTCATCCTTCACCATCACTCTTGCAGTCGGCAGCTCTTCAGAAACATACAGATCTTGATCACCATTCAAGGCAGGCGCTGACAAATTTAGTCTGAGCTCATTTTCCTCGGCATTTCCAACAAAAGAAATGCAATCCATAGGGCAAATGTCAACACAAGCGTCACATTCAATGCACAAATTCTCTTCAAAAACCGTCTGCACATCACAATTAAGACATCGTTGTACCTCTTGTTCCGCCAACTTCAAATCAAAGCCGAGCTCGACTTCAGTTTTCAGGTTGCCTAAAGCAATTTTTTGCTCGACCAAGGGCACTATATTGCGAGCAGACGGGTCATGCTCAGCATCGTAAGCCCACTCATGCACTCCCATTTTTGTTGAGAGCAAATTTATCCCTTCAGGCGGTCTATCTAATTTGAGATCTTTACCCTGGCAATACAGATCAATACTGATAGCCGCTTGATGAGCGTGTGCAGATGCCCAGATAATATTTTCCGGGCCGAATGCGCTATCTCCACCAAAAAAAACTTTTTCGTTGGTAGATTGGAAAGTCACTTCATCCAGAACAGGACAATCCCATTTATCAAACTCTAGGCCTATATCTCGCTCGATCCAAGGACAATGATTATCTTGTCCAATTGCCATCAAAATGTGATCTGCCTCTATGAAAACATCCTCTTCACCGGAAGGTTCATATGTAAGACGCCCATCTTCTCCCTTTACCGGCGTCACACACTCAAAAATAACCCCCTTTAACTTACCATTCTCGTGTACAAATTCTTTTGGAGGTCGATTGTTGATTATAGGAATGCCCTCTCTCATGGCATCTTCTTTTTCCCACTCAGAAGCCTTCATCACCTCAAACGCTGACCTGACAACTACGGTGACCGACTCGGCCCCCAATCTTAAGGAAGTCCTACAACAATCCATTGCCGTATTTCCGCCACCCATCACAATCACCTTGCCTTCTATGCTGCTCGTGTGTTCAAACGCTACACTCGACAACCAATCGATACCAATATGTATATGGTCGTCAACCTCTGACCGCCCAATTAAATCTAAATCTCGCCCCTTGGGAGCTCCAGTACCTACGAAATAGGCATCAAAATCCTGATCGAGCATACTTTTCATGCTAGTGATGTCAGTTCCAAAGTGGGTAATCACGCCCATATCCAATATGCGGTCAACCTCTTCATCCAAAACCTCTAAAGGTAACCTGAACGAAGGGATCTGGCTTCGCATCATGCCGCCACCCTTGGGATCTCTATCAAAGAGGTGAACCTCATAACCAAAGGGTAACAGGTCTCTTGCCACGGCCAGGGATGCCGGCCCTGCCCCGATCAGAGCAATTTTTTTGCCGTTTTTTTGAGTTGGGACTTTAGGCAAAAAGGGACTCACGTCACCCTTGTTATCTGCAGCGACTCGTTTTAAACGGCAGATCGCAACAGGTGTTTCCTCAGTACGAACCCGTCTGCATGCTGGTTCACAAGGACGGTCACAAGTACGCCCTAGAACTCCCGGAAATACATTTGAGTCCCAATTCAACATATAGGCTTCCGTGTACTTTTGCTGAGCGATCAAGCGTATATATTCGGGAACAGGCGTATGGGCGGGACACGCCCACTGGCAGTCTACTACCTTGTGAAAGTAGTTAGGATTTTCAACATCAGTAGGCTTCATTTCTTATCTGGGAGACAGACCAGATCACATGCGATTATACAATTTCTGCTAACCGCCGATTGAACTTCTACCCTCTCCTAGTAAATATCACTCGGTTCAGGGCGCAATGTTAACCGGTTGTTTTTCTCAGTACCACCCCTCTTTCATAAGCACTTATAAAAATCAAAAATGTAAGAATGACCTCTACTTTGCAATACTCAGTATTCAAAAATTTTCAGATAACCTAACAACTTTCTTTTCTGCGACAGGCATAGCTTATAAACTTAGCCTTTCTCTGCGAAAACGAATTAACTCACTCTATATAACCACGATTTTGAGGATTCTGTTAATAACAATATGACATCAACTTATACCGTCAACAAATCGGAAGAAAGTCAAAATAGGACAGTATGGTCAGGGCTGCACGGCAATACAGACGCATTTGAGA
>CAZYHH010000052.1:0-13583 GCA_964647295.1 uncultured Pseudomonadales bacterium | reverse complement strand
AAAACTTCAGCACTGCTTGCGCCGCGGGACGTGTCCTATAGCGTTCATCCCATGCAATGAGGTTGGGGTGATTTCCCAGAAGATCCGCTTTGCCAAATCTCGCAAACTGACATCCAGCTTGTAGCGTGCAATCCGCAACGCTAACGCGGTCACCCAGTAGACACTCCCTGCCATCTGATAATAGATCCTCTAAATACTCAAAGGCCGATGGAATAGAAGCCTCGATCGACTTGGCAACCTTTTCGTCCGGCGGTAACCCTAACGGCGAGTTGGTCGCATGAACATACTGTCCCATCGGAGCAAATATCTTAAGTTCCACGATCCTTTCCAACTGCCTGGCAAGTGTGCGAGATTCCGCGTTATCGCCCAACAAAGCACCGACCGGAAATAACTCCTCTAAATACTCTATGATCGTCAGAGACTCAATCACAAAGCTACCATCATCTTTCTCAAGAACGGGCAGCGCGCCAAAAGGGTTTCTGGCAATGTGTTCAGGTTCCTTTTGGCGTCCCTTTAGTGTGTTAACAACAATTTGCTCGATGTTCATTTCAGTACCGAGCGCTTCGCGCTCGGCAATATAGAGCATCACCTTAGTAGGATTCGGTGCAGCAGGAACCATATACAACTTCATAATTTCTTCCTTTTCCTTCCTTGAGCTAAACGTCTTACATCATAGACCTTCAAAACACACATATAAAACTGGACAACAATAGAATTCATCCACCAGGCATTGACTTAACGTACACAATTTATAAGATCTCATGCAGAATAAAGAACTCAATGATAATAATGAACAAAAAAGGATCGGGCATTCAACTTAGGATTGCATTTAGCGCGTTAAAGCGGCTCCTGGCCAAACCACAGGCGACCGAAGAAGTATTCACGATTATCAGGGCTCTCTCCGGACCCTCTCTCAGAAAAGGCTGCTTGCGCTTTGCTGCCACCGACCACGGAGGATACGTACTCAATAATCAAATTGACTTAATCCAGACGCTAGAAAATAGACTATGGTTAAGCGAGCTTCCGGAAAACACTCTGGGAAGACATTACCTCACCTTCATCGATAGTGAAAAGCTGACCGCGGGTGGGCTAGTTGAAGCCAGCGAAGACGACATCACCTACTCAGAGATGGACAAGAACCTAGCACGATTTGCGACTCGACAGAGGGATAGCCACGATCTATGGCATACGCTTACGCAATACGGTAGAGATGAACTAGGCGAACTGTGCCTGCTCGCGTTTACTTACGCTCAAACACAAAATCGGGGTATCGGACTGATAGTCCTGGCCGGAGCACTCAAAATGAGACAGTACTATGGTTTCCGTGTATTTTCTGCTGTATATAAAGCCTACCGAGACAGTAAAAAAGCCAAGTGGTTACCCGAACAAAACTGGGAAGCACTGCTCAAAGAACCGATCGACGAAGTACGTGAGGAGCTTGGGATAAGATCACCAGCAGCCTATCGACAATTGCTTTCTACTCCTACAATGGCTTGATTTTTATCTTAGCTCTAGTTACCAAAACGATATCTGAGTTTTGCGATAAACGAGTCGATAACCGGGTCACTGAAAGAGTCCGTTAGCAAGTCACCAAAATCACTGCCAATTTGAGTAGGTAGCTGATTACCACGGTTGTAGACAATAAACAGGTCTGTCAAAGGCGCAATTTCCCACCGGTACCTAACCTGCGCAGTAAGACGACTCACCGTAAAATCATGGTTATCCAACGTACGGTCGGCAGCCACAAGCACGCCACCGACTTGTGGCACCGCGTAAAAACCTTTCTCGTTGGCTTTGACTCCGAGCCACTGAAAAGACAATTTAATCTGATGCGCTGGACTAATGTACCAATTTATATCGAGCTTTGGTTGCCACTCACTGCCGCTGTAAGCTCCGAAATTACGACCACCCTGATAGACTAGCCACCCATTACGTTGACGATAATCGAGATCAAAATCGACTGACATCCAATCTACTGGCCGATAGGTAACACCGGCCTTCGCATTAACAGTCCAGTCATCAAGATGCTCTTGCAGAACGCCCATCCCGATTGAGTAGCTAGCCGCCTTACCTGAGTCGGTCGCGAGCACCAGATCAGCCCAGATTCGATCATCTACCTGGTAGCTCCCATTACCGCGGCTATCGATGTCCTCAAAACGTTCAGGCATATAGCCAACACCCATCCGCAAGGTCTGGCGACGAGGCAGGAAGATCGACGAACGCCAGTACAAGCCACTGTCTGTGACGAGACCATCGTCCAAATTATACTGTTGTTCAGCGATCAAAGTGGAGCGGTAATTCGAAAGTGAGGGGCCCATGTCCAATTTATTAAATGACATTACATAACGTAACCGGGCGTAATTGTTTCTAGCCAAAAACCCTAGATCATTAAAATCAATATCTTCATCCATATAGTCAATTTCGACCACATGGCTCAAGGTCGCGCTTTTTGCGTAGGTCATATCGATCAAGGCGCCGTATCCCTCCTCACGCTCGCGGCCCCCATAGATAAATTGAGCATCAACCATCAAACGGCCCTCAGCATCAACAAAGTGAGCGTCAAGACTATGTACTTCCGCGTCGTATATCGGACCCTGAACCAAAGTACCCAGATAACCCAACGACTTTCTGTTTTCACCAATGCTCTCGTAAATCACCCTCGCCGTGGCAAAATCTCGACCGGGTCCGACGACATCAATTTTGGAACCATCCTCGGTCTGGCCTATCCACTCGACATCATTTTCAAAAGCGCTCAAAACTCCGTAGCGAACATCACCAACCTGACCGGTTAGTTTTGCAGCCCCAAGCAGATCGGTCGGAATATCCCTTTGCCCTCGGAAAGGAGAAACCCCCTCGTCAAGCGCTACCTGACTCGCTGTACCACCAATCCGACGTGTGTTGATCAGTGATATGGGACTCGGCATAAAATCTCTGGAGTACACTCTTCTCGATCGCCTTGACCAGTCATCATTGGTCTGCGTCTTCATGATGTAGCTCATATTTGACCTCGGAAGCACATCAAAAACCTCGGAACCCTCCAAAAAGAAGAGCCTTTTCTCCGGAAAATAGGTCTCCATCGCCGTTAGATTTAAGATCACATCGTCGACTTCGACCGCACCAAAATCCGGATTCACGGTCGCACTAACCTGAAACTTAGGGGTCGGCTTCCACAAAACGTCCGCACCTATCTTGATATCATCATCTTCGATTGCCTGATCGCTGGTCGCCGAGGCGAAGGGTATTACGGACACCTGCTGTTTGGGCTCAACACCTTCAACCTTCATCTGATTGAGAGCGGTCACAAATCGCGCAGACGAGTAGGAATATCCGGGCCACTGGTATCTTTCGGCACTGTGTGACACCTGTCGGCTAGCCGCAAAGCCGATGTTTCTCGCACCTTTAACTGAAGGCACATTCATCATAGACCAAGGCAAAAACATCTCGCCACTCCAGCCATCGGGTCTGACAAAGGACTTACCTAACCATGGGCCATCCCAGTCCATCTTGTAATTTCTTTCCGGTAATACCTTACCATCCATCATGCTATCGCCGAGATTCACCATAAACCAATAGCCGACCAAACCCTCACCGCTAACGTCCAGCGTGATACCAAAATTGTCAACGTCGATACTCTGATCTCGACCGGCCATTCTCCTGACTAAGGTCTCCGGCGGTTGATACATAATCGCACCAACATACAAGCCTTTCTCTGTGGCGATCAGTCGATACTCACTCTTGTACTCTGCCGGCGCTCCAGTACCCGGAACCGCAACCAGCATGTTGTCGTGTGGTTCGATGCGCTGCCAGATATCTTCATCGACTTTCCCATCTACTTTGATCTTGACTTCGCTTTCTGAAAAATTTCGGACCGTGATTTGGTGACGAGGAATACCATCCTGTCGATCAATCAACGTTTTCGTTCCTTGTCCCAACGCGACTGGTAGGTCAACCGAGGTACTAACCTGCTCAACAGGCTGTTCAGGGCCTGCCGCCCGAGAGATCGCAGCCGCAGAAGACGGGTCCTCTCTAACTTCTGTTTTTTGTTGAACGAACGAGGGGCGAACAGGCTGCCTCTGTTTAGCTTCCAATCGACTAGACGGCAAAAACCATGCTCCGGCATAGCCTCCCTGTTTAAGCAAAGAGATCACACTACGCGCTGAAACGCCGTCACCGGGGATGATCACCACCCGATTCCAGCTGGTGGTCTTTCCTACAGACTCCTCGATCTCGACTTGACCCGGTATGCCAGAGCTTTTAAGCCAACTATCTATCGACACGGCCATGCTCTGCGCATTAGTTAGGCTCTTAAAGCTACCGGCGACGGCATAACCTTTATCCGATGAATAGGAAAGCCCGGCATACAACCAAAACCCTAAAAGAAATACTAATTTAAAGCAGCCAAAACGCATATAAACTCTCCGGTGACGGATTTTGCGCCTCTTTCAATGAATTGAAAAGGTGCTTAAGATTTCACTTATTATCCAAAATCAAGAAAAGGGAACTAAATGACACTTTCTGCTTCAAATACCGAAGAGCTGTTGGTCGAACAAAAGGGCTATATCGCGATAATCACCTTAAATCGCCCGGAGCGGCTAAACGCTATTAGCCGCGACATGCTGAACGAACTTTCAGCAAAAATGGTAGAGGCGGACAAAGATCCCGACACCCGCTGTATTATTCTGACTGGTGCAGGAAGAGGATTTTGTTCTGGCTTGGATCTCATTAATACCAGCGAAAACATGGACGACTCATCAAATACAAGAAAAGGCTCGAACAGACCAAAGCAGTTGTTTGATTTGAGGGATGCGCCAATCAATGTCATGTGGCACACCGATACCCCTATCATCTGTGCAATCAACGGGGCCGCTGCAGGATATGGTATGGATCTGACTTTGCTATGCGATATGCGGATCATGTCTTCCACCGCAAAATTAGCCGCAGTTACCGCGAAAAGGAACGTAGTCCCTGAAAGCGGCGGTACCTGGTTACTACCCAGATTAGTAGGCTGGGCAAAAGCCTCAGAACTTTACTACCGCGGCCGGACCGTGGGCGCTGAAGAAGCACTAGAAATTGGCATCGTTAACGAGGTGGTTGACCAGGAACAACTAATGCCAACGGCATTACAATGGGCAGAAGAAGTAGCCGAAAATGCACCTATGGCAGTGCAAACCACAAAAAGAATGATGCGGATGGGCCTCGAAGAGAGCTACGACACAGCAGTAGATCACCTAATGGTGCACCTTGGTGGGCTGTTTCAAAGTGAAGACTTCGAAGAAGGCCTGAAGGCCTTTCTTGAAAAGCGCAAACCCAATTTCAAGGGTCGATAATTTGTCATCCGAATCCATAAGCCCTCCTGATTTCAAAAACCTCGGCGGCAGTGCAGACTTTGATCCAAATCCCCTAAAACGCTGGGTGAGTTCGATGCTCATGCGCCGTATGTCGAGCCTCAAAGTCAGAGACAAGCACCGAAGAAAGACCGAAAAGGTGCGAAAAAAAGAAGGCAAACCTCACCAAGTTCATTACTTTCATGAAATGGACGACGGATATAGCTTGCTCGCAGTTCAAATTCTTGAGCAGCTACAGTCAAAATATAACATCAAGCTAACCTGCCACATCGCAAGCCGAGAACCTTCCGATAACGTTCCTGAACCCAGTTTATTGAGCCGACTATCGCTCTCCGACGGGAAACTCATCGCGCCTCATTTTAATTTAATTTTCCCAGACACCGTTACTCCCCCAGAACCAGAACTCATTAAACGCTCAAACAAAGCCGCTATAGAAATGGCCGCAAACGGTCGATTCAGTGACCTCGCGGGACTCACGACCGCGGTCATCTCCAATAACCACGAACAGATCACAAGATTTGACCAGTCGTCACAAGAGATCAGTCCCGATGAAATCGAAAGACAACTCAATAAATCAAATAGACTTCGACAAGAACTCGGGCATTACTCTGGCGCTATGTTTTATTACGCGGGCGAGTGGTACTGGGGAGTAGACCGACTTTATCATCTAGAAAATAGATTAATCGAACTTGGCGCCGTCTCAGATGACTCCAGGAAATTATTGTGCCCAAGACCCGACGTAGTCATGGGGCCGGCACGAGACTCAGGGAATTTAAAGCTTTGGTTTTTTCCTTCACTAAGAAGCCCCTACACCTCGATCATTTACGATAAAACTATAGAACTCGCCGAGAAAACGGGTATACAGCTTGAAATCGCTCCCGTTTTGCCTATGGTCATGAGGGGGGTCCCCGCAACGATGGAAAAAGGTAGATACATTACCAGCGATACCGCCAGGGAAGCTCAGACTCTAAATATTGACTGGGGTAAGCGCGTTTACGATCCAATCGGAAATCCAGTCAGAAACTGTTACGCGCTTTATCCATGGGCTAAAAGACTCGGTCGAGGCGAGAAGCTTCTTGGAGAATTTCTTCAATCTGCCTTCTTCGAAGGAATTAACACCGACACCGAAACAGGCCTAAAGACGGTCGTCGAAAAAGCAGGATTAGACTGGACACAAGCAAAGTCGAGGCTCTATTTGGATGAATGGCAACCGGTGATCGAAAAAAACCGCCTAGATATGTATGAGCTCGGATGCTGGGGAGTACCAAGCTACGAATTGTCCGATAACCACGGAAATAGTTTAATCGCGACCTGGGGTCAGGACAGGCTCTGGCTGATCAGTCGAGCAATTCAAGATTACCTAGCAACTGCGTCCTCTAGCTAAACGTCAAAAACGCTTCCCCATGTATCTAAAAAGCTTACCTCTCTAGCAGGTTTTCGGTCGGCCTTTCGAAGAACGGCTCCTCGACAGTAGCCTATCGGCATCATAACAATCTGTCTTGCGGAGGCAGGAATACCCAATATCTGGCCAACTTCTTCGTGTCGGGCGCTGAGCAGCGTGGTCCAGGTGCAACCAATCTCCCTGGCACGCAAAGCGATCATTAAGGACCAAGCCGCGGGCAAAATTGAACCAAAATATGCAGTTTGTGACGAAAATGTGTCCTCGGGAATTCCACCTTTACACACGAAAATCATCGCCGGAAAATCGCCCAATCGGTCGATCAACGCCTGATGGCTGGATTTCATTGGGGCACCGATTTGCTCAACAAACTGAAGAAGAACTTCTCGATAAATGTCGGCCAGCTTGATTATCCTCTCACGATCCTTAACAACCAAGAACCGCCAATCTTCTTCCCCTCTTCCGGTCGGGGCCTGAATGGCCACATCTATACACTTTAACAAAACTGAATCCTCTATCTCGCGATCAAAATCGATCTTGCGCCTTACCGATCTCACAGTACTCAATAGGTTATCCAGTACGCCCAAGGTTTCCGATTCAAACTCCATTATTACCCTACCAAGAAATTGATTTGAGATTACAATGTAGCATTGTATGAATCTCGAAAGGCAGCGATGACTACTTTTTCCGTGCTAGACCTGTCCCCAATAAGAGAAGGGGACGGCCCCCGCGAGGCCATAAAAAACTCGGTCGACTTGGCGATTGAAACTGAAAAAATGGGTTACCACCGTTACTGGCTCGCCGAGCACCACAACATGAAAGGCATCGCAAGCGCAGCGACTTCCGTTGTTATCGGTCACGTTGCAGAACATACCAATACCATTCGAGTGGGCGCAGGCGGAATTATGTTGCCTAATCACGCGCCGATCATGGTCGCGGAACAGTTCGGAACATTAGAAGCGCTCTATCCGGGCAGGATAGATCTCGGCCTTGGACGAGCCCCTGGTACAGATGGGTTGACGGCACAAGCGCTAAGAAGAACGCTAAACAGTGATCCTAATAACTTCCCCCGGGACGTCCTGGAACTCAAAGCGTTTCTTGCTGCACCTCAAGAAAACCAACAAGTTTGCGCGGTACCTGGGTACAACTCTAACGTTCCAATCTACATACTCGGTTCAAGTCTCTTTGGAGCGCAGCTGGCTGCTATCCTGGGCCTGCCCTTTGCTTTTGCCTCTCATTTTGCGCCTGACGCGCTCGAACAAGCTATTGGAATCTACCGAGAAGAATTTGAGCCCTCTGATCAACTCGATAAACCCTATGTTATTTTAGGTTTTAATGTGTGCGCAGCAGAAACAAACGAAAAGGCTCTTTACCTCAAATCATCTGGGCTGCAAGCCCTAATAAATCTAAGGACCGGGAAACCAGGACCCTTACCCCCACCCATTAGGGATTTTGAAAAGAATCTCTGCGGTCCGGAAAAGCAGATGGTTAGCCAGTCCCGTTCGGCCTCATCGACGGGCTCTTTGGACAAAATAACAGAAGACGTCTCTGAATTTCTCAAACTGACCGATGCTGATGAACTCATTATGACATCACAGATTTTTGATCACGCAGCGCGTGTCGAATCCTATGCAATCACCCAGCGGGCCTGTAGCGGGCTCTAAAACCTGCTAACGCCTGATCCAGATAGGGGAAGACCACGCTCTACTGGGTAATAACCTGCATGTACGGTGGAGAGAACTCCTTAGCACGCATCGCATGGTAAGTTGACCAACAGCAAGAGGGACTCGCAATACTCTGACATGATAGAACGCACCCTGAGCCGGATCATAATCGGAACACGTTCACACCCAAACTTCTAAATTATTTGAAAATTTTAAGCCTCTAGAGAGTTTCGTCTGCAGCAACACATCCATATTACAACGACGAAGCAGGGCAAAAACTTCTTCACGCTGAACTTCATTGAGCGTCTCGTAAATATCTTGAACACGAGCTATTAGGAAGAATCTAAAAGGTTGCGCGATCGTACTAATTTCAACGCCCTCGACATCAAAACTGCACATTGTGAGAAAGCGTTCTGCCTGCGTTTCGGATTCGATGTCCGGATTATCCATCAGCCAACTATTGATAGCATCGCAAGCCGCGCGGGTTTCGGGCACAAAATCAATCGCGAATTGTCTTAACACATCAACGAGGCTTTCCGGAACTTCATCGCCATCTAAAAAAACTGCCTCTTCGATATCGAATTCCCCGAAATCGGGTTCAGGTCGATTCATCCGTTCGACCCATCGAAAGGCTCTGACTGCATGTTCCTGCATTAAAGCCAAGGGCTTGGGATCCCTCCCCAAATGTCCATACAAGGGCGCCATTAAACCAAAGTCACCGATACAAGGTTTACTACCTAGCAAATATGGATATTGTGCGAAATGTCTATTTAATTTTTTCAGCAAAGAGACATGCGTGGTTTCGATTAGAGCGTGGGTTTGCGGAACGACACCCCAAGCCGGATTCACATTGTCTCGAATTAATTGCATGCGCTCTTCTGCAACTTTAGAGGGGTTCGGTTGATCCTTATAAATAGTCTCGAAATGAAATTGAAGAAAATCTCGATTGTCTTGATCATGATTCCAACGATAATGCATACAAGGACGAAGCATACCTTCTGCCGCAATCACGTCCAGCAATCGACTCACCACATTTTGCCTAGGAGTTTCAGGAGAATGCAGATTCCCGTTCAAAGACTCAAAATAATCTAAAATCGCGACTCCATCTCTGATTACCCTACCGTCAGGAAACTCAACAGTCGGTATACCTCTCCTGCCCCCAGCTTTGGGTAACACCACCTCATGAAAATGATCAGTTGCATGGGGTTCCTCTCTGTAAGCGATATGATTTTTGATCAGGTAGCTGCGGACCCTGCCTGTGTAAAGGGACATGGGCGACCCATAAAGTATTAGCGGGTTTTGTGTAGACAATTCCTAAAACAACCGCGGTCAATCAGCCAAGCCAGGGACCTCACAAAACTGGTCTAGCTCGATTTTTTCACTTACCGGACAGTTTGTATGAGCGGCGCCGCCCCAACTAGGCATAACCATCGAATAGAGCCCACTACCTCCAGCAACCATAATCAAAATGTTGTCTGGAGATGAAAATGCCTTATACGTGTCGCCCTCAAATCTCGATCCAAAATCACCCGCATAACGGTCGTGATCCGCGGTAGGCAGGTGTGTTAGTTCCCATAGACGTTTTGCGGCCCCCTCTCGAGAAATGTTCGCTCGTTCAAGAACGCTCGCATGTTTCGGTCCAAGTACAACCAAAGCACTCCCGGCTGTTAAAATCGCGTTATTCGTCGCGATATTAGCCAGACCTTGAGATAAAACATAAAGCAATTTCTCAGCATCCTCAGGATCGTCGGCATTATCACTATAAATCACTGAATGCGGCGCCTCACACCCTAATAAAGTGACAACACTATCCGTAGCATCAAAACCTTGACTGACGTGCAGAGGCGGAAAAGGTGAATCCTCTTCTGCTTCAGCGATGCAATAGGTGAATTTGCCAGGATGACCCAGCAATGCCATATCCGAGACTCCGGGCCGACCCCCACCGATATTGATCATACAAAGCCTGAGCGCTCGACCGATACTGGCATTAGCTCGATGTCCGGGACCCAAGGCTCCGTAACCCGACGCGATCGGGCCACAATCCCACCGCGCGTTTCCATTCACAATAATGAGCGGAGCCGTGCAATGGGTTGTTGCTTGCAACTCCATTAAATCAAACTCGGGTCGGACCGCTGCTTTAACGGCCGCAATCACCACTGGCATATAATCGGGTTTACAACCCGCCATAACGGCCGCGACGCAGACCTTCTCCACAGTCGCGACGCCCATCGCTGGTCCCATCTCACCGAGCACCATATCTGCGTCTAACCCTGTCGCTAGGATAAGTCGTTCTACCCTGGATTCAGTAGGAATCACAACTGGAAGCCCGTCAGTACAGCTGGACTCGTGCAACTGTTCTAGCGCTTGTTCCTCATTTTCAGCTTCCAGAAGATCAAGCATAGGCAAACCGATCAATGATTTCTTCCGCCACTTGGTCTGCAACTTCGCTGATACGCGATTCCCCAGTACCCGCCACTGGGTGCGGTAACTTCACTCTGGGAGCGGTTGGCATACCAACAGATCGCGCCACAAACTCACCTTGGGCCCAAAAATCGTCGGTCACTAGGGCGATCGAAGGCACCCCTCTTTTCGCAATATTTACGCCGTCACGCACGGTGCCGGTGGTACAACTCCCTCAGTGTCCGTAGGCCGCAATTGCCACCTGACAACTTTCACTTATCTCCTGCAACATTTTTTCGTTAGCCGTTACCCCAGCGTTACCCTTATTCCAGAATTTTATATGGATGTTCGGAAGACGTTGTTGTATTGCCTCGCCAACTTTTTTGATAAAGACCTCAGAGTCTGGAAAGCCATTTGCCAAAAGTCCCACAGTTACATCTTCGCCTTTGTTGGGACGAATATCATAACTGAGCTCATAAGGCGTCGGTTCAACCGCCGTTTTTGCTTCGGGGTTATGAAAATTTATCATTACTTCTCCGTTATCTACCAACTTATCCACATACTATAGCCAACTCACTCTAGAAAGGTAAGAACTCAAAACCCCTGCAGTTAACCCTCATCCGTTAAAGTGTTACATTGAATAGTCTCATCGACTCTGGAACCTCTATTGATCGCCCTTACAAGATCGCTACTCTTTTTGATGACGATATCGATTGGCGCGCTCGGTGCAAAAGAGATCATTCTTACCGTCGACGAATCCCCTTCCAAAGCACTCGTGGCTGGCGACAAATATATCAGTTGGCGAGAACACATTATCGATGACCCGGTCACCGCCTCCGAAGCGTTCAACGGCAGCGACGGCCTCGTTATGAAGGATCTAGATCTAGACGGATTTGAAGATATCGTCTCTGTACACGAATCCGATGGCGCTTACGACTCGGCAGAACACGACCCAGCATTTAAAACTCCACTATTAGGGCACGTGCGCATCGCTTTCGGCTCAAATGACCCGGCGAACTGGACCAACATTACTTTGGCTGAAGGCCCAGATGTCGCGTCACCAGAAGATGCCGCAATAGCAGATGTCAACAATGACGGATTCCCGGATATCATGATCGCATCGGAGCTAGGTCATCTAATTTACTTCCAAAACCCTACCCATGACATTCGTGATAGCGTGTGGCCGCGACTTATATTACCTAGCACACAAGGGCGGGGTTCATACTTAAGAACATTCTTCGCCGATTTCGAAGATGATGGTCGACCCGAGGCTACCGGCGCTAATAAAGGTGCCCAAAGACCTGGCCCACTGGATTTGATCAAATCAAATCCAGTTTCGGTATTCAAAATGACCGGCGATCCTCTCATCGGAGCATCCTGGCAAGAACAGGTACTTGGACATTACAGCATCCCTCAAAATGCTGAAACTGTTGACCTCGATAGCGACGGAGATCCTGACATTGTAGTGGGAAGTCGCGGAGAAGGGAGAATTCTCTGGTTCGAAAATATTGGTCAGCATTCCGGCACATTTGCCGAGCACGCGATCGGCATAGCCGGCGCCCAGGTGTCCGGCTTCAACATGGCTTACTCAGATATCAACCTGGACGGACGCTTGGATATTATCGCTGACTCTGACAACGGTCTTGTGTGGCTCGAGCAACCTCAAAACGTAGATAATGCCTGGATACCCCATGTTATCGGCACTTTTATACCTGATAGCATTACTGGAATCGCGGTCGCAGATATTAATGGTGATGGTCTAACAGACATCATGGCGGGGAGCTATAGCAGAGGATCTCGACTCGGTGAAGGTGATGTAGACGCGGAGGACTCGCTAGGGAGGCTGGGTTGGTTCGAAAACGATGGCCTTGGGAACCCGTGGAAACGGCACGACATCTCTCGACGAAAACGAGGAATGTTCGACATGTTTATTGCTCGAGACCTAGATTTAGATGGCGACATCGACTTCATTGGAACAAGAGGCAATAGCGGAAACCTTGACGGTGTATTCTGGTTGGAGCAGATAAGAACTGAGAAGCCCACACAAGCATTTACGTCGGCTAGAACAAAAGACAGCCAATCGATGCCCTTACCCTAAAGAAGCAGCTGACAAAGCATTCGAGGCCAAGGATAAGCAGAATTGGATGGTCTAAACTCGAAGCACACTATCCCTTTGTCGTTATATCTCGAACGAGCCGTATTCCAATATGATTCGTTGAAAAATCTAGATCCTGGCGCTCTCTCGCTGCAGGTCGATAGCGTCGACAAAAATTATTTGCACATAAAAACGAGCCGCCTTTAATAATAAAGGCGTTGTTATCGGCAGCCGTTTCAGTCCATTCCCAGGCATTACCGATCATGTCAAAAACCCCAATACGGTTGTCGGCAAAACAACCTACCGGCGCGAGCCCAGCGAATCCATCCTCCGACGTATTGAACAACGGGAACACGCCCTGCCAGGTATTTGCAACGGGATCACCTTTGCGATCATAAGCACCAGACGTGTCATCCTCCGGATCGAACAATCCCAGATTCGCGGCGTATTGCCACTCGATTTCGGTCGGTATCCTAGCACCAGCCCACCGGGCATAGGCCCTCGCATCGTTCAAAGAAACGTGAATCACCGGTTTGGATTCTCGTCCTGCAATCGAGCTATCCGGGCCCTCCGGTTGTTTCCAGGTAGCCCCTCTAAGGAGGCGCCAACCCACACCGTCATCCTCACGGGCGGTACCTTCGCCTGGCTTGGCCTGGGGTAAAACAAATACTGCGGATCCT
>CAZYHH010000051.1:0-13846 GCA_964647295.1 uncultured Pseudomonadales bacterium | reverse complement strand
GAGCATTCCAAGTGTTCGTGTTAGTGGTATAAGCTGGCACCGCCCACGTTCCATCAGCCTTAAGAAACTTTCCTCCATGTGCACTTGGTAATTGGGGCGCTAATCCATTTTGAGAAGAGTTAAGAGCGGGCACGCTCGTCAATAAACCCCAAGGCACGGAGCAAGCGCTGAGAGCCCCATCATTATGAACAATGAGTTTGTCATTGCCGCTCGTATCGCGCACTTTTAATAAAGGTCCATTAGTAGATGAATCATGTCCTTGTAGAATTATTTCTTTTTCATCAACAAAATAAAGTCTTTGTTTATCATCTGAAGATTTGAACCAAGCAGCTTTTTCGAATCGAACATAGTTGTCCAATACTCCACCCGCAGTTAAGATCGTACTATCTGTTGTGCCTACTCGCTGGCCTAATCCTCCTTCTAGTTGTAGGGCGATTCCCGTAAGGGCGCCCGGGTCTCCAGTACCTATCCCAACAATCCCGGCGTTATAATAAATTCTTGCCCCAGTCCCAACCTCCTGCCAGATCGTGGTTCCTCCACCCGTACTGATATCGGTAGCTGAACTATCATAAAAAATTGAGCCCCCAACGAGATTAATATTTCCATGAACTTCCAGACGGGCGCTGGACATAGATAATGTATCGCTTCCGATAACTACTCTTCCGGGGCCATTATGATCATCCGAATCGTCACCTGTGCCGCCAACCACCTGTTTTAAAATTGTCACCGCAGGCTTGTGAGTAGCATTGTTGCTGCTCCAGAACTTCATGCTTCTACCACCGAAGGAAAGAACGTCATAAGCATGATCTATTCCGCCCCACGAAGCGGAAGGGTAACTTCCCGCGCCAAAATTTGAAGTACTTCCTTTATCACCAAGCCAAAGTGTCCCATCATTTAATTGGGCATATGCAACCCCAGCCCCCGAAGTACGAAGGTAAGCCGCGTAGACGCTTCCACCCGCAGAAAGATTGGTGTTGGTATGAATGTTGCCAACCGCGGTCAGGGCGCCACCCGCAGTTAATGTTATTTTGTCTCCGCCATTATAAAAACGTAAATCGGTAGAGCTCGATGGTATATACTGAATCCAATTAGTGTTGTACTCCGTTTGTAAAACGCCATCTACTAAATCTGCGCGAGTTCTATTAAATTCTAGGCCTACTTGGTGATTGGATTTTACTAAATTTTTGATGTAAGTATTCCCACCGTCTCCATGTATTGTAAGGGGGTGGTCTGGCGCGGTTGACCCCGTGCCTATGCCGACTTTACCACCTTTCAGTCTCATTACTTCGGCGTTGTCTGCTCCAAATCTTAAAGCACCAGATTGGTTCATCAGGAGTTGAGCTCCAGCGAAATTAGCATAAATAGTATTTTGAGCAAAAAAGTATTCAGTAGTACTAACCTTTAATCTAGCCGCGTAAATATCATTGCCCCCGCCCGATGCGACAACCCTTAGTCTTGCGTTCTGGCTGCCGTCATCATTTATGCCAACATTTCCAGTAAGGCCATTAATAGTAAATTTAGAATCAGATAACTTTACGCTGCCATTGTCATTAACAGTATCAACTAAAATATGAAAATTTTGTCGTGCAGCAGAATCGGCTAAACCTTCTGCGACTAAGCCTATCTTTCTGTAGAGCGCGTTATCTTCTCTATAACCTAGGGTTATACCCATCATTTTTGAGCCAACGTTTGCTTGACTTCCGAAATGAACAGCCGAATCGCCATCTAACGGATCTGTAGCGTTTGCGGTTTGAGAAAGACCAACATCTAATTTGGCAATTGGCCCAGTTGATGGCGTGCCTATGCCGAGGCTAGTGTCGGTAATGTTGACCGGAACCTCCCCACCCCCGCCCAGTCTTAAAACGTCCGTACTATGATCGTACAGCACCCTGCCCATGTACTGATCTTGTCCATCTGTCGAATCACCGAAAGCTAAAGCAGATTGCCCACTGGTAGTATCAACAATTGTAATGCCGCCCTCGTCACCAGCGTTTACCACGAGGTCGTTGTAGTAATAGTCTTCTGGGCCTGCTGTTTTTATGCCAACTTTTCCATCTGTCGTCACAGACACCCTTGGGTTTGTCGCTAGGTCCACGCCGTTGGCGATTACGAAATTATCGTTAACGCTATTATCGACACCAATAGTCCAATCTGTAGCTGCAATATTGAATGTTATGTTCGGGTCGCCAGAGCCAGCGCCCCCAATAAGCAAGGTCGTAAGAGTGCTGTCGTTTGGGCCATATACGGTTAACGGGGCGGTTAGCGCGGTTGACCCCGTGCCTATGCCAACTTTTCCATCTGCTGAGATTCGCATATGCGAAGTAAGCGTACCATTTTTTCTCGTGGAGAAAGTTAGGTCAGCAGTTCTTTTAGCTTCTGTAGAAAAATCCTCTATAGCTATCGACTGTATTAACGCACCAACAACATTATTTGCAGGGGCAAAATATAAATTTGCTGTGTTATTAGCTGTAGCCTTTGTATTGGTTATATAAACGTTTGTTGCTGTCGCGTGTGAGCTTCTTAAAAAGACCGCGTCTGGATCTGCACTTATTACATCTAAAGATGCCGCTGGACCACTTGACCCCGTGCCTATGCCAACTTTTCCATCCTGTCTAAGAGCTAAAACACTAATAGTTCCTGCGGCAGAATAGAAACTCAAATCGTTTGTCTCGTTAGCAGTTTGGTCGTGAAGTATTCGCCATTTTTCTGCGCCAGTACTGTCTTGCCAGTAGATTCCCATCTTATTGCTGTCGGCGTCTGTGCTTTTAAACAGAAGTCCGTGCCCTCCAGCGGGAGCATTTATGTGGGCACTACCTCCCGTTACATCTAGCTTAGCCGAGGGCGCGGTTGACCCCGTGCCTATGCCAACTTTTTCATTTACCACAAGGTCTCCCGTTAAAAACTTAAACTCTGATGCCGCAAATTGAAGCGGCATATTAGCATCCCTTGCATCATTTAAAGCCGAAAATCTTAAATTACCAGATACTTCTTCAAACTCGAAATTGTGGTCAGTGCTTGTCCTAATGATTAATTTTGTTGATGCTGCGATTTCCGACACGCCTATTCCAACATTTCCATCGTCATCAAAAGTGACTTTGGTTGAATCGCTTGAATTACGAAACTGTAAACCCAACGAATCATTTGCTCGAATTTGGTATAATTGAGTGCTTGCGTCTGACCTAAATGAAATATTCGGAACTTTACTTCCACCAGTCGGATCACTATCAATAATATGAATACCACAATCAGCATCACCATCATCAGAATCACCTTGCACTACAAGCTTGGCTCCCACAGTTACCCCCGTGCCTATGCCAACTTTGTGTGTGCCGCTTCCCCCCGCGTGGGTCACTAGCGAATTTTCTATTATATCCCAACCAACATAATTAGCGGGAGTAGTAGAGTCAGATATATAGAGGCCTTGTTTTAGTCTAATAAAGCCATCGAACTGAGCGACAGCGGCAGAAGTCATAACTTCGCCGCCAACAAAGAGTTTGCCCGTGCTGGTGCCGAATGAAGTCGTGCCTACGCCAAGTCTACCATTAGTATCCCAAATGCCAACGTCAAGATTATTAACTAAGAACTTAATACTAGTATTTGTAATTGAACCTAGATGTACATAGGTATCATCAGCAGAAATTCTAAATTTGAGATTATTTGTTGTATCTTCAACAACTAACTGAGGCGACGTTGCATCCGCTATATGCAATTTGTAGTTTGGCCCACCTGACCCCGTGCCTACGCCAACTTTCCCATCAATTTCGACATCACCAGCGGGCGACAGAACTATATTACCCGTGCCTGTGGTTAAAAGCTCTAAATCTCCATTGGTTGAATGATTCTTTATGGTTGCTTTTACGCCATCTAACTGAAATCTGAACTGACCACTCGAAGAAGTGTCTTTTAAATTAATTGCTGGCGTTCCGTGCCATACTTCAAACGGGTGGGAAAGAGCATTTGCCACACTGCCTACGCCAACTTTTCCATCTGGATGAAGGGATAATACTTCAGTAGTCGGGCTATCATCACTTATAAACCTCAGTCTATCATTAGCAATAATGGTAAATTCGCCTTGACTGTTTTTTAATTTTAAGCCAGCGTTACCAGTGCTGGTATTTTCGACAAAGAAATAAGTATTGTTAGTGTTTTCGCTATTATAAAGTTTGATTGTGTCGTGGTTAACGTCTAGCCTTCCGCTAAATTTTCCCGCGCCATCGACATCCAATTTTACAGACGGACTTTCTACGCCTATTCCTACTGAGTGAAGGAATACTGCTGGGTTTAAATCTCTTAGTCTGATTCTGGCCATTAATAAACTCCAGTTGCAGAACTGCTGAATGATTCTGCCGTAACGCTAATATTTCTCCACTCATAACCATCAAAGGTCTGATGAAAATCGATATCTAATCCTCCATATGTTCCTACCGAGGTTCCAAAATTTACAACAAGCACACAATAGCCATCGCTTGACACATATGGGCTTACTCCTGCATCCCAAGTTCCATTATTCAGAATTTCAAGATTGGTATATCCTCCAGACCAATTGTGAAACATGACCCAGCTATCCGCAATTCGACCAGTTCCCGCTCCGGCGCCGGCGGTATATCTGTATCCGGCCATATGAATACCACCCATAATATATTCATTGTTTCCATGTGGTGAACCACCGCCCCATAAATCTGTTTTAATGTGTAGGTATTGAGCGGTTGAAGTGTCCTGCTTACAAACTCTATGCCAGCCGTACTCTACCCTCCCAGCTTTAGTAGTGCCCGTAGTTGTTGTGGAGGGTGAGAGATTGTGGTTACCAACACGAACACCACCTAAAAAAGTCGTTTTTCCATCGGTTGGGTCTAAGCTAATTCGGGTATTAGTTCCGACCACTTGACCGTTTGCTATAACTAGCGGCTTATTTTCTGCGGAGTCATCAATACCTACAAGATAGTGCTGATTACCGGTCTCGTTGGTCAGCACCAGCGCTGGGTCGGTTAATTTAGAAAGATGAACTAAGCCTTGAGGGTTTGAAGTGCCAACGCCGACATTATTTAAAAATACCGCTGGATCTAAATCTCTTAATCTTATAGCCATAACCTTTTTCCTTATTTCTTTTTACACTAATAATTTGGGAAGGTAGCGAAACCTAAATCGGTATCTACCCCGCCTACCACTTCGTATATATCTTTCTCGCCGCCCCCAACTGAATCCCCCTTCTCATAAAGCTGGGCCGTGACAGAAACTAGTTGCCCGCTTATAAATAAGCCTCGCTTGATACTATCTATATCTATATCGCTAGTCAGGGAAAGACTTGCTGTTTTCTCTGATCCAATTTGAGAACTATAGCTTACATCATCAATTTTAGCGTAAGCCAGAGTATAACCCAAACCCTCCAAGCCATCTTTCGTTTTAAAACTTACCCTTACATTGTAATCTTCATCTCTATTTAAATCGTCTAAAAAGCTACCGCTTAAAGTTTCCTTCACCGTGAAGTCAAGATTCATATTTACGGTAGAAGGGGGTACGATAGGTCTATCGGCGTATACTTTATTACCTATATAGGAAACGTTTTCTCTGTTTAAATTTATTTTTACGCTGCACCCCTTGAGTACGTCCGTATGAAAAAGTATTCCATCTTCAGTTTCTTTTGTTATAGAAGCTGTAATATTTCCGGGTTCGAACGAAACTAAAGAAGTAGATAAGTTTGGATCATCTTCTTTAAAGTGCTTGGGTATAACTATCTCGTCATCACTGTATTGTACCGCTCCGTCTACCTCGTTTATACTTGGAACCTTAATGCCGCTTCCCGAAGAATAAAAGTTTACATTATCTGCAATCATGCCGACAGAAGCCTCGGGCAAATTACCCACTGAAACATCTACGGAGTAGCTTGATAAATAACAATTTTGAAAAGCTAACACGCCATAGCCGCTAGCCTCGGGGTCCCACAGGTTATGAATGTTATCTGTGTTTAATAAATAATTTGGATACCCATCATGATGCCCATGCGTGTCGTTATTTGCCTTATCTACAATGAGATAAACATTTCTTCTGTCAGAGTTTCTTGAGTGATCATAAAACCCAGAAACCAAGGGTAAGTGAGCGGGTATGTTGTGATCATGTACTGTAAAGTCGTTATGAACGCTGAGTCCCATCCTGTTTTCATTATTAACTCCGTCTAGAATATAAGAAAAATTTATATTTACTTCCGGAGGTTGAATAGCCGGTCTAGAAATATTTTGGTTACGGCCTATTACGGAAACATCTTCTCTAGAAGCAGAAATGTCATAATCAAAACTTTGAATCCTATTTATTCTTTTTAGGATTTGATAGCCAGCAATCTCGTGAACCTCTCCCGCCGAATGGCCGAAGAAAACATCTTGAATGTTGTAGATTATTCTATTTCTGTCCGACATCTTTCATCCTTAATCTTTTTTACTAGCATATAATATACTTGCAAGATAAGGATCGATTTGATGTTCGGCAGCAATTTCTTCAACCCCTTTGACTCTATCGGGATTTTTATCTACGGGTTTTTTAACATAGCTTTTGGCCTTCTTGTTATTCCAGTCCTTGGGGTCTTCATTAGCTATGATTAGTTCTGTAATATTTTCCGCAACTTCTTTCTGCTGCTTGCTAAGCCTCTTTATGTCATGGGCTTTGCGAAGCTCTACTTCAACATCTTTATTTAGTTTGCTAGCCAAGGTTAAGTTCTCCGTTACCTTGGACAAGCTATAACCTTCTCTGGCTGCGACCTTTACCTTTTTTTCTCCGATTGGGGTTTTAACCCTATCCTTTTGAGGAACACCCTTGTTGGTTCCACTACCCGGTTGCCCGGCGGGTTTTTTATTGGGTGAGGGCGCGGGCATTGGTTTCATTTCTAATAATTCTTTTTGCACCTCCCCCTGTTTATCTGCAAGCTCTCTTTGAGTCTCTGGCCCACCAGTGATAGGCTCATAAAGCCCCTTGTCTCTTAATTTTTTATATTTTTCTTGAGACTCCTCAGATTCCTGCGAAGTAGGAAGCCTGCCGTCTTCAATAGCTCTTATACCTTCCTCTGGGGTTAGTACGCCTATCTCAATTAGCCTAGTATAGACTCTAGATATTAAACTTTCGTCACCATGATGAAGTTTATCAAATTCTGGAGTAGGATAACTTTTGAAACCTAAGATTTTAGAAACCCTTTTAATTTCTGGTATAAGAAAATCATTTAGAAAAGACGAACGCCCCTGTTTTAATCTAGATAGAAAAACATCTATCTGAGCAGATTGGTTTGCAAATTTCTCGCCCGTGCCCAAGAGAACATTATTAAGGCCAATTTGAATATCTTTATCTACCATTGCGTATTTCTTCGGATCAAGAAGATTAGCAATATCTGGAATAATAAATTGAGCTTTAGTTGTATAATCTGCAATTAATACTCTACCCACAGATTGATTTTCGAAAAGGGTTTGCATTGCTGCAAGATTTTTTTGATTTACCCCGCCTCGGTCTGGGGTATCCCCCATAGTCACTAAAAGAATCGCTTGCTGCATAGTTCTTGTAATAGCCATGTCCATTTTCTTTAACTCAGCTTTCCAATTTATGTCTGCCAAGACTGGGTAACCCATAGGCACGGCGAAAGGCTCGTAGTCCTGCTTCTTGTAGAAGGTCGCTGAAATTTTATCGGAAGGGAGAGGTATAAGTACAGAGTTGTTTCCCCTCTTCTTTAAATTCTCCTTAGATTTTTCATCAAGGGTTTCTATTACTTGATGGTCTTCTTCGGTTTCGGGGTTTCTAAGCCTATGCAGTTCATAATCTGTAACCAGCTTGTAATACTTTCCATCAACGAAAGAAAGTGTTCCGCCAATTTGTATGTCTGCTGGATTAAGCACTACATATCTTATAGGCAGATTTATTTTGTCTTTCAAGCCTGCTCCGAAAGTTTGAGTAATTTTAAACGCGTCCTGCTTTTGTAACTCTGCATCAAATCTATAAATAAAAACGTTACCGCTGCGATAATACTCTCTAAAAAATCTATCTTGCAAATTCCAAAGTTTAATTTTTTTAAAATACGCTTTAAAAAATTCCCTAGACTTTTTGTTCCCGCCTCGAAGAAAAATTTCACAAACAGAGAACTCTGTCATTAAGTCTACAGTATTTCTAAATACAGCGAAATTATAATAAGCCTTTTGACACAGGATTACTGCGTCTCTTACGTCGAGATTCGAATTATTCGAAACCCCTTTGGTATATTTGAAGGGGACTAAACCATCATCAATATTCTTATATTTATCAGTCCTAGTGATAGAAGAAGAGAGATTTCTCCTAGTGCGAGTACCGCCGCTGCTAGCCTGAGTTTCATGCCCACCAGCCATTAATGGAGTAGTGCCTTCTCCCGTAGCCTCCTGAGCAGCTTCCAAATCTACCTTAGTTTTCCCTTTACCTTTCATCACAGAATTTCATAAAATTACACATTAATTAGATAAGTCTGGGCGTAAAAGTCTCTGCGGACTCTAGTTTTACGTCCATCATATCATAATAGCACTTTACCGCCCAATTTCCAAGTAATAAAGCGGTATAATTATCCCTTCTTGCTCTAGAGGAGGAGGTACTCCTTTTCAGGTGAAGCGGTAGGTCGAAGGTCTGAGTTCCCCGGGCGGTGCTTTTCACCTCGATGAGGGCGCATTGCTTCTTTGTTTGATGTATTAGATTATCTTGCTCCTCTACTAGATCGAGCACCGTGTCCCCTGCGGGCAGTTTCAAATGAAGTCGTTGGTTTACTATTCTATTGATGGCATCTTTATGCGCGGATGCTCTAGAAGCAAACCAGATTTGCTTATGATCGATACAGGCCTGTAAATGCTCGTTAGCTTTTCTTATCCAATTACTAGAGAATACCTGCTTGTATACAATAGCCCCGCTTTGCTTGTTATATTGCCTTCTGGCGAGTTTTAACTCCTTATCATAGTCTTCACCCTCCTTGTCGCTATCGAAGTCTATGAAGGTCATTTTGTCGCCGAATAAGGGTGACTCATTACAGCTATCTATAAATTGAAAACCAGCATTATCAATTACCACCATTTCGATGTTAAAGCTCTTATTCACGTAAGAAAAATATTTAATATGGTCTTTCAGGTCTCCGCCCGCCAGAGCATAGGAGTGAACAAGCGTGCCCTGTTTGGTTTCGTCATTTAATTCAATAACCGAAATAGCAAAAAAGTCAGAACTTGGACTATTAGAAAAACTCGGGTCAATTCCGATTATATATTTTTTCTCTTTGTCCCCATTAATTTTGGTAGTAGGAGACTCCCCATCTGGAATTGTACATTCATGCATCTTTCTCGCGCTAAAGTAAGAGTCGCTTCCGTCAGTGAACTCCGCACAATACTCGCGCCTAAATGAAGAATAACTTTGTCCACCCTCTTGGGCTTCCTCAATAATCGTATGATCTATCATATGATCAGGTAAAGATTCGTAACCCATCTGAGATATGAAATATTTTGCTGAACCAAGCTCTTCCTCGTAAATTTTTCCCGTCCATTCTTTGTATGTTTTATATAGGTTTTCGAAAGTATAAGAAGCAGAAGATAAGGCTACCATTTTAGAGTCGTTTGAGAAGACCATTCTGTCCTCTTCTTTCATTGACCCCTCTTGTATTAATTTGTCCTCTATTTCCCTTATTTCGATTCTTTCTTTCATGTCTTGTGGTGCCACCAGAAAGGGCATTAAAACCGTCTGTATCAAATCCTCGGGCAAAAGAAGGTACTCGTCGAGGACGAGCACGTTCGCACGGAAACCACGAATTTTTTCTCCGTTGAGTGGGATCGCTGTGATTGTCCCCCCGTTAATTTGCCATTCATATTGATCGTTCCGTTTCGATTTTAAACCGAAAGCTTGGCCGAGCAATTCGGCCCCTTTAGATTCGACCATCTTCTCTAGATTATTAAAAATAAAACGAGCAGTACGAAACGTGGGCCCTGCAACTAATATCTTCGTGCCCGGCTCAAATATGCATTGAAGGAAACAAAAGACCGAAGCAATAAAAGTCTTACCACAACCACGACCCCATACGCACATTGAGAAGTTTCTATTCATCATACCTTTCAGGGTGATCTCTTGAAAAGGCGCGAGTTTAATGCCGGACAACAACTCCACTGTTATCCCTAGATTAGCTCTCAGGAATTTAGCCAAGCTTATTTTAGCCTCCCTATCAGAGAGGCTCCCCTTAAGCTTTAGAATCTCCTCGTTTACAGAGTCTAAATTTCTCTCATATTTTTCTGGAGCGTGCCACATTAAAATTTTCCTAAATCATAAAGCAATTGCAAATCAGCCCTCTTGTGGGCGCATCCTGTTGTAAAAATTTTATCTATGATTCTCGTAGCCTCTTTCCTACCTTCTACAAACAAAAACTGAACAAAAGGATAGGCCTGAGAAAGAGCCCTAACTCTGTGAAAAATATAATCAGGAGTAACCCTGACTTTCGAGTAGACTCTGTTTCTTGTTCCAGCTTTCATCAGTTTATTAAAATACAATGCATTGGAAAATTTAGACTCAACTAAGATAACCATATTTCCATTTTCCTCACCGCATCTCTCGATCTCTCTTATAAACCTTTCGTACCCACCGCTTAAGGTTCCTATGAAATCCGGCAAAGATTTTCTTTCTATATTGCAATTACAGGTTGCCTCACTATCGCTAAAAGCGTAATCCCCAAAGTCTAATTTTTTAATTTCTACGGGCCTCTTAAACCTCAGGGGCTTCTGCTCTCTAGTATCTATGTATATCTTATAATTGTCGTCATATTCGGTGCCAGAAATAATTTCGCTTATATTACAATACTTATTCTTAAACCCTAGATTCTCGCAAAGCTCATAGTAATTAGAAAACAATTGATTATAGTGTTGAATCGGTGGGCTCATTATGGAGCGTAGCTCTACCTGACAGGGGGTATATACTAATTGTTTCTTTTGCTTCCTATTCTTGAGAAGCCTAATGCAATATTCTTTAGCCTCCTTTTCTGGAGCTTTATCTAGCCATGATTTTAAATTTCTTTTATTATTGAAATCAGCGCTTAAATAGTGCTCTTTATTTTTAAATTTTATTATTTTTCCGTCGTGCTTGTCTGTCCTAGGGAGATAGGTCTGGTAATACTCTGCCATTCGGAGTTTGTGAGCTTTTAAGTGGGCGTGTAAACTCCTATCGCTGTCGAATTCTTTCTCACATATAACACACCTAACCATCAGATACTTCTCCCTCGGTAATGCCCATTATTCTAGCTTTAACTTCATCTATAGTGGAAAGTTTTTCGATTTCATCTTTAACGGTTTTCTTTCTCAGTTCCGCGAGCTTGACCAATTTTTTTCTATTGTCTTCCTCCTTCCACAGTTGAACTAGATTGAGAATGCTGGCATTTTCTTTGATTTGTTTCTTGAGCCTATCGCTTCTTTTTTCTTTAAGGCTTTCTAAAAGCTTCTGCTGTCTATTTACGCATTGGTTATATTCCGTTTGCGCTGTATTGATTGCATCAACCAAAGACATAGATATACGTCTACCCTCTGTATCTTCAGCTACTCCGTCTAGCAAGCCCGAAAGCCTACTAACTCTTGTTTGAATCGATGAAGCGATAACGACTTCTTGAGACAACACTATATATTGATCTACCTCTTCTTGGGTTAAGTCTGGTTTATCGCAGGTATATCTTACGAAACTCGACTCAAACAACTCCCGATTTCCCTCGTGGTCGTAAGTATTTATCTGATGCAAAAATCTATAAGTATGAAGATACCTAATTAATGCAGAAACACTACTTTTGTCTTTCGAAGTTATTTTGTTTTTATCTATACCGTCCAAGACGTACTTATTAACTTTGAGAATTGCGGCGTGTTGAGTCTTGGGCGGGACGTATTCTTCCACAATCTCTCTACCCTCGGGGGTTTCGAAAGGTGTGATGTTTTCTAGCGTGCCTATGTAATCTATAACAGTTCTAGTCTCTTGGCTTAAGGGCATTAATTCTGGGTTAGCAAAAATAACCCTAGCAATTTCATTTGCCGTCATGAGGGCAGCGTTATTCCTGATAAACTCTTCGTGCTCGCTTGTAAGCTCTATTTTGCTTTTGTGTTGGTATTCGTGAGCAGCCCTAGCTTTAAGTTTTCTAGTAGCCAAAAATTCTTTCACCGTTCTTCCCTGCTTACTTCTTCCGTCGAATTCTGAATCAGGGTAAGCGACCCTAATCAATTCCAACAAAGAAGGTGGGTTGTCTGGCCTACTATTCCACTCTTCAAGAATTTTTTCCTTTTGCTCATCTGTTAGCTTTATATCATTCATGAAAGATATCTACGTCACCTTTTTCAAGAAGTTTTTTAACTTTATTAATAATACTTTTCTTTATATTCTTGATCTGTTTATATCCCGGGCTTCGATTTTTTTCGCTTGTTTTATATCCCATTTTTTTAGCTACAGCTTCTTCATCTAAATTTTCAACATAAAGATACTTATACACCGTAAGCTCTACGGGCTTTAAAATTTTTGCCACAGCCTTATGTAGTTTTTTTGCGGCGTGCTCTATGTCTAAATAGTCATTAGGTTGGTTATGTACTTCTTGAGTATGGTTCTCTAAGGGTAAAGGTAATTTAGCGTCATGAGCATTTTTTTTATTTAAAAACCAATGCTTATATAAGGGACAACTATTATCCTGCTTTCCGTAGATAGAGCACAGATTGATTCCTTCCGCCGCCGCACACTTTAAACAAGGTCTGGCAAAATTACCATAATTGTTTCTTATCAAATTTTTGATCTGATTAGATATTATCCTATTAACCCAAGGGCCAAGAGGTTTGCTTTGGTCGTACATATCCCACTTCTTATGGATATGTATACGTAATATTTGAGAAACATCTTGAAAATCCATCCAACTTAAAGCTGTCAAATTCCATTTGTTTCTCCTTTTTGCTATCTCTGTGTTTATCTGGTCTATGCAATCTTCAAATTTTAATTTCTTTTTTCTTGGCATTATCTAAACTAAGTTTTAGACTTACCGTTGTTTCTGTTTCTTTGATTCTTCTTCTTTTTGGGTCGTTCGGGTTTATTTATCGTACCTGCTTCCTTTTTAAACTGTTTTACGAATTCTTCTTCCGAGGCTATCGATAAGGGGTCGGCTTCCCTATTTAATTCTCCTACGTTCTGACCTGAGTGTGCGCCTAAGGCTTCTCCGAATTTAACACCCCTCTCTTGGAAGGTGTCAATTTCTACTTCTAAACTTTCTAAATTATCCATAACGAACTCTGCGTCCTCCTCTAAATCGTCTTCTTCGTATTCATCAGGCTCCGGCAAAGACTTCTTGACAGGCTTCTTTCGCGCTCGCGTCGCAATCGCACTACCAAAAGGAGTCCCACAGCCGGAACAAAATTTTGGCTTTTCAGACGTATATACCGTCGGACCCCCACATTTTGTACAATAAAGTTTCATACTTAGAATTATACAGTAAAAAAACCAAAAATCTACAAAATTTTATGGAAAACAACCGACTATAGATGTAATTATATATATGCCAAAGAAAGCTAGCTCGAAAAAGACCACAAAAAAAAAGGCTGGCAAAACTAGATATTTTACCTTTTCGAATGCAGAGGGGGTTCAGTATGAGGTGCTTTTTAGAAAACCAGATAAAAAGCATTTTGGTGACGCAGACGGGTTCTGCACAGACCCTTCGGAGGAAAAACCCAAAATTCATATAAATCCATATTTAACGAAGAGAAATGAATTAAATACTATTATTCATGAATTTGCTCACGCCTTCTTTTGGGAGGCAACAGAAAATCAAGTAAATAAATTTGGCAATGCTGTAAGTAAATTTCTTTATACAGAATGCGGTTGGAGA
>CAZYHH010000050.1:0-13895 GCA_964647295.1 uncultured Pseudomonadales bacterium | reverse complement strand
ATCGATCCTTCATTACATGAAGGTCTTTCGCGACATACCAATCGCCGGCCCTCTTATGGTCGCGTTATTTGGTCCAATAAATAACCTAGGAGGCGAAAAATTAGACGCTGTTATAATTGTGGATTATTTTTTACTGACTTTGATCATTTCAGCTTGGATTCTTTTATTTCACTTATTCAGGACAATTTTTCTACGATTCGATGATCAACTATCGATACATAAGATAATACCGGAGCAATGGGTAGATCAAAGCCAGAGCAACACCTTAAATGAATATACCCCTCATGATTGAACTAATAATCAATTTCATCCAAGAAAGTACTCTTCGAGAATTTATCCTGTGGGGGCTGCTCAACGTTCCTGGTCTGCCACCCATCCTACAGTCAATTCACATACTCGCAGTCGCTACGCTATTCGCCTCTATCGGGATGATCAGCTTGAGATTCTTGAGACTCGCGGTTCCCAGCCAGTCTCCTAGCGAAATGATACTGCGTCTAGCTCCTTGGATGTGGACCAGCCTTTTCGCTTTGCTTGTGTCGGGCTCGGCATTCGTAATCGCCAGACCCGCTCGCTACTTTTACAATCCAATCGCGGGGATCAAACTCATCTGCTTAACCACCGCGATTGGCTTAGCCGCTATCTTGTTTCATTTTGCAAAGAGACACGCTAATTACTGGGAAGTTTCTAATACCAGATACAAACTGGCTCAAGGCATCTCTCTCTGTTCCATCTCGCTATGGGTCTGCACAGTATTTGCCGGGAGGTGGATCGCGTATCTGGATTACCTATTTTGAAAACCGAGGACCTGAACCAACTGTGGGATTGGATACAAAACACTGAATTGTCATTTCAAATCGGTGCAACCTGGGTATTTCCACTGTTGGAATCCATACACGTCTTATCGGTCGTATTTCTCTTCAGTTCAATACTAATCGTCGACCTCAGAATCATGAGGGTTAGCGCACTCTATTACCCGATTCAGCTAGTCTACAAAGAGCTGATCCCATGGAGCTGGACAGCCTTCGCCATTTCCTGCATATCTGGACTAGGGCTTTTTATCTCAAGACCAGGAGCCTATGCAGAAAACCCGGCTTTCCAAATCAAAATGTGTTTGCTATTGCTCGCTGGCGTTAACCTTGCGTTTTTCAAACTCGAATCATCCAACGAGAAAGTGCAAGCAGAAGACATTAATCAATACGCATTATTAAGGGAAAAGTATCAAGCCTGCCTTTCCGTAGTAATATGGGTCGGCGTGATTCTTGCTGGTCGTTGGGTAGGACATATCAACTGAGTCTCGTTCACCAAAAACGCGAGCACTGCTAGATGTGACTTGCCTGACCTCCATCTACTTCTATTGAAGTTGCGTTAATATAGGATGAGGCTTTAGAGCACAAAAACATGATCAGGGCGGCTACCTCTTCCGATGTCCCGTATCGACCAACTGGCACATTCTTTCCATTGTTCTCTATCACGTTCTCCATCGTGCCACCCGTAGCTTCGGCTATTTCAGTGGCCGCTCGTTCCCACATCGCGGTATGAATTAACCCCGGCATGACCGAATTAACGAGGACGCCATCCGATCCGTATTTTCTTCCTAGTGATTTGCTGATAGAAATCATAGCCGCTTTGGATGCCCCGTAATCGATCAAAGCCGCTCCTGGATATTTTGCTGCAGCACTGGCCACCATTACCACCCGGCCCCATTTTTTTTCTCTCATAGAAGGTAAAAAATGACGAGTACATCGAACAGCGGATAGAAGATTTAATTCAAACAACTCCTGCCAATCGTCATCTGACATATATAGAAAATTTCTTGAAGGAGAAGTGCCCACATTGTTCACCAACACATCACATCCCCCCACCTCATCGACCTGCTCAAGAAACGAATTCGTCGATTGCGCATTTCCCATATCCGCAACGATTCCGGCAACGGAGCCGGAATCCGATTTATAAGCTGCCAATTCATCCACAGAACCTTGATTGCGCGCGCAAAAAACCACATCAGCTCCGTGATCAGCAAGTGTCGTGACGACCGCCGCTCCTATGCCAAGACTCGCCCCAGTTACCACGGCTCTTTTACCGGTTAAATCTAAATCAATCATTTATCTCCCCTTCGTAATTTCTGACCCACGATAATCATTGAAAAAATCGTATACCCAAATATTCTCAAAATCACAAGTAGAGCCATAAAAAAACGAACAAGACCTTACGAAATCAGTGATGTAAATGACGAACTAAGTCAGTTTTTCAATATCAGCGAGCAACTCAGTGGGTGTATCCTCAGGTAAGCCAACAATATCTGCGACCCCCCCAAAACGACTTCCTATCTCTCCTACAATTTCATCATGCCGACCTACCGCTGCAAACAACCTCACAACATCATCTGGTACAACTTGAGTCATTTCGTCCCACTTACCTTCTTTGGACATTGCATTCAATTTCAGCCCTAATTCCTCCAGCCCATGACTTTCAAATACAGGCCAATAGGATGGCGTAGACCCGTAAAAGCCCACCCGCATGCGAATCCACTCAAACATTTTTTGAACGCTCTCATCGTCTTTACCTGTTGCCACGAAGCCACCACCGGAAATTTCAAAATTTTTCCAATCCCGGCCCGATTTTTCGACACCCTTTTTTAATCTTGGGACAACCACCTCATCTAAATACTTACGAGTGCAAAAAGCGTGAAGCATCACCCCATCACACTCTTCAGCTGCTACTTTATTCATGGCCTGGCCCACCGCCGCGATCTGCACTTTAGGAAGGTGGCATGAAAGAGGCTCAGGAGTGAAATTTGGAGTCATCAACGAAAACTGATAATGCTCACCCTGATAATTGAGCTGACGCCCATTTTGCCAACAATCCCAAATATCACGTAGAGCTTGGACGTATTCGCGCATCCTCGGCGCTGGAGGACTCCAACCCACACTAAATCGCCGTAAATTATGCCCTTTCACCTGGCTCCCTATGCCAAGAGTAAAACGCCCGTTTGAGGCGGCCTGCAGATCCCACGCCAAATTCGCAGATGCCATAGGACTTCGAGCAAAGGCAATGGCTACACTAGTACGCAATTCCAAGCGGCTAGTCTGAGTAGCAACTACCGCCAACGGTAAAAAAGGATTGTGTCGATTTTCTTGTGTAGAAACGCCGTGAAAACCGTTTTGCTCTATCAGCTTTGCCGCCTCACCAACAGAGGTTAAATCATGGGCCGGTATACCAGTATTTACTTTCATGAGGTTCTTTTCTGATCGAATTTTATGCGATTTTTTGTTTTTCCTGCGCTCTTTGAAATGCAGGTCTCTCCTGAAGAGCTTCCAGATATCGCCGACAGTGGGGTTTGTAACGCTCATCTAATCCAAGTGACACACCCAGAAACAGCGCATAGTGAATAGCAATATCAGCAATCGTAAATTGATCACCCAATAAGTAATCTCTGCCGTCTTGTAATACAGTTTCCACCGATCTAAGTCGCGACAAATACCATATAGAGTAATCTTCAACCACTTGAGGTAGGCGCCTTTCCTCCGGTTCGAGACGTGTATATCGCAAGACAAGGGTCTGAGGGAAGGTCAACGTGGCATCACTTCGGTAAAGCCAGTTTACGTATTCGCCGTATAAAGGATGATCGCTCGCCAGCGCAATATCAAAAGGACCGTATTTTTCAGCCAGATAGTGACAAATGCCCGAAGATTCGGTCATCGTGATGTCCCCATCTATAAACGTAGGTACTGTCCCCAAGATATTCAAATCCAAATATCCAGGATAGGTCGCGCGTGGCGGGAACTCCATATTAATCAACTCATAGTCTAGCTCCATTTCTTCTAGACACCACAGAGGTCTAAGCGATCTTGCATTATTACAATGGTAAAGTTTCATTTATCTAATCTCCTCCGGCTTCATAGAGTCTATCCGACGTGGTATGCAACAACTAATCAAATAATGCACCAGCAAGCCACTGCCGATGATATCTTTCATCTCCAAATTGATACTGGCACCAAAGGGCTCGCCTCAAAAACAGTTGAGCATCACATTCGTAGGTAAAACCAAAGCCGCCATGAAACTGAACCGCCCTATCTCCTGCAAAAGCGAATGCCTCGCTCCCCTGGGCCTTTGCCATTCGTACAGCAGACTCAAACTCTGAATATTTACCCTGTGAAAACAACGTACTCGCATGATACAGATACGACCTGGCACCCTCGAGCGACATCAAAATATCAACGGTCGGGTGTTTTAACGCTTGGTAACTGCCAATAAGGCGATCAAAAGCCTTCCGTGTATTTAAATACTCTACTATGACCGGTAACACACCCATTAAACCTCCCGATATCTCGGCACAAAGCATCAGCAATGCCGCAGATTCCAAGCTCTGAAAATCGCTACCAGGCAAGAGATTTTCTTTGGGCACGACCAAGCCCTCTAGATTTAGTCGGTAACTGCGTCTGGTCTCATCAATTACAACTTCTCGGCTGTAATGATCCTCCGGAACGGAAGACATATCCAAAACCATCAACCGTGTACTGCTATTCATAACCGCGGAAACCACAACCAGATTAGCCATGGCCAAGTCCTGCACGAAACACTTAACACCACTTAGACGAATATTGTCATCGTCTTCCTGGGCTTCGCATGCTACTTCGTCCAGATTCCAACTCCCATCTACCTCGGTCAACGCAACTGTTGCAGCATCCCCATCGACGATCTTTGGCAACCAGCGGCCTTTTTGTTCCGGGTCAGCGGAAGAAACAATCGCCTGGGTCGCCATAATAGTGGCGCAATAAGGCGAGCTCATAAGATAACGCCCCATACTCTCAACAATAGGTACGACGTCCGAGAGCCCTAGCCCTAGACCACCAAAGTCTTCAGGCACAATAATCCCTAACCAACCAAGATCAGCGATTTCCTTCCAAATCTCAGGTTTTACGCCAGTCTCGGTATCGATGCTCGCCCGCACTAACTCAATAGACGCGTGGTTCTTACAAAACTCGCCGGCGGTTTCAAGCAGCATGTTCTGTTCTTCAGAAAATTCAATTTGGGCCATCAAACTCGCTCCTAACTCTTGGGTAACCCGAGGACCCTCTCCCCAATAATATTGCCCTGAATCTGACTGGTTCCCCCTCCAATCGTCCCAGAAAAAGCATTTAAATAGGAGCGCTGCCACATTCCGCCATCCACGGCATCCGCACTAACGAAACGCGCACCATTGGCTCCTTGAAGGGCTACCGCAAATTTACACATGCGTCTTTTTAGTTCGCTTCCTCTCAATTTACCCGACATCGGTATTGCTGCCGGCCAATCCGTTGCCAGAGCAGCCACGTTAGATCGCGATGACATCAATTGATTTCCCCGAGATTCAATAACCAGCTGCACTAACTCATCTCGAATCAGTGGATCTTCTAGGGCCGGTCGCCCATTTCTTTTAGAGCGCTTCGCGAGTTCAACCACATCGTCTACGCCAAGATCCATCGTCGCAAGCCCTCCGGCTTGCCCACCCGTTGCTCCTCGCTCGAAAGTCAGCGTGATCATTGCTATTTTCCATCCTTCGCCCTCCTGACCCATCAAACACGAAGCTGGAATTCGAGCGTCATCGAAATAGGTCTGGCAAAAGCCGTATTCCCCAGTGAGTTTTTTTATCGGTTTCGGATCTACGCCATCCGCATCCATTGGAGCCAAGAAATAGCTAAGTCCAGCATATTTATTGTCTCCACCCACAGACGTTCGTGCCAGCAGAATCATGTATTTCGCATAGGTACCTAGGCTAGTCCATATTTTAGATCCATTAATGACATACTCATCCCCATCCTTCGTAGCCTTACACTGGGAGTTCCCCAAATCAGAACCATGATCGGGCTCTGAAAACCCCTGACACCAAATGTCTTCTCCACTTAATATTCCCTTAATATACTTCTCTTTGTCTGCATCCGTGCCCATATGCAATATAAGCGGGCCAGCCCAATTCAGACCAATGGTATTCGGTAAAAAGGGTACCTTGTGGACTGCCATGCTTTTTGTCGCCAAATCCTGAAATTCCTGAGCCATGCCGCCCCCGCCATATTCTTTAGGCCAGGCCATACCGACGTATCCAGCCTCATAAACCTTATTTTGCCAGTCACGTAAATATTCGAACTGCTGGTCCGTGCCGACCTCCATGAAGGTTTCCGGAAGTATAAATCCAGGATCTGCTGGTTTGTTCTCTTGCATCCAGCTATTAACTTCGCTCTCAAACTCTTTTGCTTCTTGAGCACTTATTGCCATCACATCACCTTTTTTAATCACAACAGACAAACTGGCCTGGAAACTATATTTTCTCAAATTGAACAGGATACCAGTCTCACTAAAAGCACCTTCGCGGCATATCTCGAACTAGCGCTACTTAGCAACAAAACCCTAGCACAAAAAAAACTTATGGCCGGCATTTTTTTTTGATACTTTAGGTCCAAATATTTTTAAAAAAAACCACGCGATTAGCGTTTAGTAGCGATAAGAATAGGGAGGACACATGCCCGTACTGGAATCAAAACTTGATACCAGGAGCGAAGTATTCCAGCAGAATCTTTCAGATATGCAGGAAAGACTGAATCAGCTCCAAGAACTTTACGATGAAGCCGCCGAGGGCGGCGGCGAAGAGGCCATGGTACGCCTTAAATCCAGAGATAAAATGCCAATTCGAGAACGGATCGCGCATGCCCTAGACCGAGACGCTCCTTTCTTAGAGATCAGCCCTCTGGCTGCCTGGCGTTCTCCTTACGCGATCGGCTCAGGGTTCGTTGTCGGCATCGGCACGATAGAAGATGTTGAGTGCGTCATACTAGGCCATGACCCATCAGTTAGAGCTGGCGCCTTCAACAACTTTAACAGCAAAAAGTTAATGAGGGGCCTGGAGATAGCTAGAGAAAATAGATTGCCATATGTCCAGTTCGTTGAATCCGCAGGCGCGGATCTTAGAGGGCAGGGCGGCAGCGGTGGTGATCCCGAAGTCGCTTTGCAAAGAAACATCGGACACTTCGCGGAATCCGGTCGACTCTTTTATGAGATCACCGAACTATCAAAAATGCGAATTCCTACCATTTCCGTTGTATTCGGCGCCTCCACGGCAGGTGGCGCTTATCAACCAGGAATGAGCGACTACAACATTTTCATCAAAAACCAATCGAAGGTGTTTTTGGGCGGAGTGGCTCTAACTAAAATGGCCACAGGCGAAGATGCAAACGAAGAAGATCTGGGCGGAGCAGATATGCATACTCAGGTCTCAGGCCTGGGTGATTATCTCGCCAAGGATGAACTGGATGGCATCCGACTGTGTCGTGAAGTCGTTGCCCACCTTAATTGGCGAAAATTAGGGCCTGAGCCAAATCCTGATTTTAAAGAGCCGATACATGACTCAGAGGATTTATTGGGGATGGTGTCTAAGGACCTCAAATCGCCATTCGACATTCGCGAAGTCATCGCAAGAATAGCCGATGGCTCATATTTTGAAGAATTCAAACCTCTATATGGGTCAACCTTAATTTGTGGCTGGACCACCATACACGGTTACCGCATCGGGATTCTGGGAAACAATGGGCCATTATTTTCAGAATCTTCTGAAAAAGCGGCGCAATTCATCCAATTGTGTAATCAAATTGATGTTCCTTTACTGTTTCTTCACAACATTACGGGTTACATGGTAGGTACCGCCTTCGAACAGGGTGGCATTACAAAAAATGGATCCAAAATGATTAACGCCGTTTCTAACTCAACGGTGCCTCATATCACCATCATATTAGCTGCCTCCTACGGTGCAGGTAATTATGGAATGAGCGGCAGGGCTTTTGGTACTCGATTCACTTACATCTGGCCATTTTCAAAAATTGCCGTCATGGGCGGAAAGCAGATGGCAGGCGTTATGTCGATCGTAGGACGTGCCTCAGCCGAACGTCGAGGATTGGATTTCGATGAAGAAGCCGATCGTAAACGCGCAGAAGCTTCTGAATATTGGCAAGACGAAGGCTCTGATGGTTTGTTTGCAACCTCCCGGGTTTCTGATGATGGGATGATCGATCCCAGAGACACAAGAGCGGTTATCGCCATGTCACTGTCGGCTTGTTACAACAACAAAGTGGAAGGCACTAAGGAGTTCGGCACATGGCGAATGTAACCCCAATAAAAAAAATATTGATCGCCAACCGAGGGGAGATCGCTCGGCGTATCATGCGAACAGCTCATGATATGGGAATCAGCACTGTCGCCATTTTTGCTGATGGCGATGCACGGGCACCTTTTGTTCAAGAGGCAGACACGGCTATTTCATTAGAAGGCAGGACAACGGCAGAAACTTATCTAGATGTCGAAAAAGTAATCAATGCCTGCAAACGCAGCGGCGCTGATGCCGTCCACCCAGGCTACGGATTCTTATCTGAAAATGAAGCGTTCGCCCAAGCGATTATTGATGCCGGAATCAAATGGATCGGTCCCTCACCGAATGTTATCGGGCTAATGGGAGACAAGTTATCAGCGAAAAATCTGATGCAAGAAGCCGGAGTGCCAACACTCCCGGCCATCGAAATAACGGATGATACCGACATAAAAAAATCTGCTAAAGAGATCGGTTATCCGGTTCTAGTAAAAGCTTCCGCGGGAGGCGGTGGTCGTGGTATGCGGGTCGTTGAGAAAGAAAGTGACCTTGAGAGCGCTGTAGAAGGTGCTAAGAGAGAGGCCGCCAATTCTTTTGGAGACGACACGGTTTTTCTTGAAAAATGGCTTGATGTCTCACGACATGTGGAAATTCAAATATTAGGCGATACGCATGGCAACCTGGTTCATTGTTTTGAACGAGAGTGTTCCATTCAGCGACGGCACCAAAAAATCATTGAAGAAGCCCCTTCGCCGGCGGTGACCGAAGAAACCCGTTCACAAATGGGAGAAGCTGCTATCGCCGCTGCCAAGAAACTCGGATACTCCTCGGCGGGTACCGTTGAATTCTTATTTAGCGACGAAGGCTTTTGGTTTCTCGAGGTCAATGCCCGACTACAAGTTGAGCATCCTGTGACAGAAGAAATCATCGGCAAAGACCTAGTAAGAGAACAAATTCGAGTCGCCGAAGGTGAGGCATTATCTTTCACTCAGGAAGATTTATCCATTAACGGGCATGCCATCGAAGCGCGGCTATACGCGGAGAACCCCGAGAAAAATTTTCTCCCTTCTCCTGGCCCGGTGATCGCATGGGAACCTTCAACAGTTGGAAAAGCACGGTTTGATTCGGGCGTAGAAACCGGTAGTGAGATCACTACCGAGTTCGATCCCATGATCGCTAAAGTAACAGTCCACGCGCCCACACGAAGAGAGGCGGCCTCTCGCTTGGCACGAGTCCTAGAAACCACGCGGATTCAAGGCTTAACCACCAATCGAGACTTTTTGGTTAATACTCTACGAACTGACGAATACATTGCAGGCGATACAACCACAGACTTCATTGACCGAGTGAATCCACCAAGAACCATAGAAATTGATGCTGCAAGCGTGGTACAAGCAGCCATCGCTGTATCAGTCGAAGCACAAGCTCGACGAAGAGCTAATGCAAAAATCAATAGAGGAATTAGAAGTGGCTGGCGGAACTCAACGATGCCTGACGAACAAGCCGAATTCAATGTTAACGGCAATGTTCTTCGCCTAGCCTATAGTACTAACAGAGATGGTAGTTTTGATTTCAAAGCTGGCGAAGATGATTTCAAAGTCAAATCCATTACTGCTGGTGATGGAATGGTCGAACTCGACATTGGAGGACAACGATCAAGCTATTCGATGGACCAAGTAGGTGACCAATGGCTAGTTCATTGCAATACCCATGATCTGGCATTACAGGAGCTACCTCGGTACCCGCTATCTAACCCAGACGACTTTGCGGGCGGTCTAGTGGCACCGATGCCAGGCGCAATTCTGGCAACCGAAGTCAAAGCCGGGGATGAAGTAAGTAAAGGAGATGTCCTGATCATTTTGGAAGCGATGAAGATGGAACACAGAATCACTGCTCCGAGAGCTGGGAAAGTCAGTGACGTGCACGTTTCGGTTGGCGATCAAGTAGAAAACGAGCAACTCCTCGTCACCTTGGACGAGGAAAAGGAGGACTAACAATGGCGACGACAGAAGCGACCCTTTACGAAATCAAGAAAGGCGCAGCGTGGATTACTCTAAATCGGCCAGAGAACCGTAACGCACTATCAGCAACTCTAGTTACCGAATTGTACGACCACATTTTAGAATCAAACGAAAATGATGAGGTCAGATCAATAGTAATAACCGGCACTGGACCAGCTTTCTGCGCGGGAGCTGATCTCAAAAGTCCTCCAGGTCAGATTGCCGAAGGAGGCAAGCGTGCCGTGCCCTATGCTGATGTTTTGACTGCGATAATGGACAGTCCTAAGCCTGTGATCGCCTCAATCAATGGGGCTGCCTTTGCTGGGGGTCTGGGCCTTGTCGGTGCTGCAGACATCGTCATAACAGACGAGGATGTGCAGTTCAGCTTCAGCGAAGTTCGTATCGGCGTGATACCTGCGGTTATTTCAGTAGTGTGCTTACCTAAACTTGGTATGCACCATGGAATGAAATTAATTGTCACGGGAGAGCGCTTTGACGGTAAACGAGCAGTCGAAATGAACTTTGCCCATCGCGCGGTACCTGGTGAAAATCTCGTCGAAGCGGTTCAAGAAGAAATCGATATGATTAATCTAGGCGGGCCAATAGCGGTCGTTGAATGTAAGAAGTTGGTCAGGCGAGTGCCAAAACTGACCATCGAAGAAGGATTCAAGGAAACCTCTGAATGGAGTGGGCGCATGTTTCGGTCCGAAGAGGCTTCTGAAGGAATGGCTGCTTTTAGAGAAAAACGCAAGCCTTCGTGGACCAACGATTAATTAGAGTTAAAAGAGGTTTTTATGAGTGATGTGATTCGAATCGCAAATTGCAGCGGATTCTATGGAGACAGACTCGACGCAGCGAGGGAAATGGTCGAAGGCGGACCAATTGATGTTTTAACCGGTGATTATCTAGCAGAGTTGACGATGTCGATACTGTACAACCAACAACAATCCCGTGGCGAAAACATGGGTTACGTCGGCACCTTCCTCAAGCAGGTTCAACAAGTCGCAGGCACTTGTATTGAAAAAGGAATCAAGATCGTGACTAATGCTGGCGGTTTAAACCCCAAGAGTATGGCTGAAGAAATAGAGAAAATTCTCAAAGAACAGGGGCTCACGGCAAAGGTTGCTTGGATTGATGGAGACAATTTACTTGGTAACCTTGAGGATCTTCAAAAAGGAGGTCAGCCCTTTGCCAATCTAGACACTGAAGAAAAGCTATCAGAATCGGATCAGGCAGCACTCACGGCTAATGTCTATTTCGGCGGTTGGGCCATAAAAGAAGCACTGGATCAAGGAGCCGATATCGTTGTTTGTCCTCGGGTTACCGATGCCGCGGTCGTAATTGGGCCGGCTGCCTGGAAATTCAACTGGCAGCGGAATGACTACGATGCTTTAGCCGGAGCTCTCGCGGCTGGCCATATCATCGAGTGTGGTGCCCAGTGCTGCGGTGGTAATTACTCTTTCTTCGAAGAGGTACCAAGTTTTCGAAATGTCGGATACCCGATCGCGGAAATCGAAAAAGACGGTACCTTTACCGTAACCAAACATACTGGCACGGGAGGTCTTATTTCAGTAGGAACCATAACCGCGCAACTGCTTTATGAAATTTCGACGCCCGCCTATTACAATCCCGATGTGATCGCTCATTTTGATACTATGAAAATAGAACAAGACGGAGACGATCGAGTCAGAGTCAGCGGCACAAGAGGTAGCACGCCGCCGGCCACCCATAAGGTCTGCTTTAATACTCGCGGTCCTAATAAGCAAAGCATGGAAGTGTTGCTAACGGGACTGGATATCGAACAAAAAGCAGAGGTTTACCTGGATGCAGTATTCCATAATCTAGGAGGCAGGGAACAATTCGACGATGTCGAAGTACAACTAATACGAAGCGATCATGAAGACCCGGAAACAAACGAAGTTGCACACGCGGCATTACGAATCACAGTAACCAGTAGCGATCCGAAGAAATTAGGCCGGCTCTTCTCAGCCAAGGTTACCGAATTGGGTCTAGCTGGAATCCCAGGCAATACGGGTAGAGGCGCCGCAGGATTTAATGGCGGGCCCGCAATAATACACTGGCCATCCTTAATCGACAGTCAGCTTGTCGCGGAGCGGTTGCATATTGATGGTAAAGAACAAGAGGTACTGCCGACTCAAAGGCTAGAGTTGGAAGACATCTTTTATCAAGAGGTACCCATTAATCTTCCACCGGCACCGACAGGTGAAACTGTCCGAGTTCCCTTTGGCCGTTTATTTGGCACAAGATCCGGGGACAAAGGCGGTAACGCAAATTGTGGCGTTTGGGCTTTATCGATTGAATCGTATAGCTTTCTTCACGAGTATCTAACCGTAGAACAACTCAAAACTCTGTGTCCAGACCTAGCAGAATATGAAATCGAACGCTATGAACTACCAAATCTCAAAGCACTCAACTTCTATATCAAGGGAATACTCGGAACTGGCGCCGCCTCAAATAACCGAATCGATAAGCAGGCAAAGTCAATGGGAGAATATCTAAGGGCTAAACTAATCGAAGTACCAAAATCAATCGCTCCGCCAGCGTAAATCGGAAGATTGCAACACCAGCAGTGGTTTTGGACTACTGAACAGGGTAGGTCAGTTGCCAAGGCAAATTTATACCTCGTACCCGTGGGCGCGGTTATCTACAAAATGAAAGAGCTATGGGGCTATCATAATGATGATCTACCCTCTGAGCCATTCGAGACAGAAATAAAAATCCAAAGTGAGAATGTCCTAGAAGGACTGAAAGTTTTTGAAAGTGCTGTTAAGGGATACCTGTCGAGCTCATCAGGCTGCACTGCACGAAGCTTGTACCTCGAAAAGTTACTTGGGTCTTGTCAAATGACCGAGACTGTTTACTGCGAAATCCTGTTAAGTGGTTAACGAACAGCCCTATAGATCAAATTGTTCGGCATTTTTAAGCATGTAAGCGGGGCCATGAACTAAATTGATCGCAGAATTTTCACCATAAAGTTTTTCTTTTTGTGCTCCAAAGTTCGTTCTATCCGTTGCCAGAGGCACCAATTCCTCGGCTTTCACCTGTGCAACTTCCATCAATTTATCTATCTGTGCAGTCTCTTGAACAATTCCCGCTTCTAACGCCTTTGGTCCGCTCCAGCGCTTAGACAATTGAACGGTCTCAAAGAAAGAATTTGCTGGTATTTTATGACGAAAAAGCGCGAGCTCAGGACGTGGAATACTCATACCTAATTGAATCTCGTTAGCACAAAGAAACCCGCGATCTTCTCTCATGATTCTTACATCATGACAAAGTGCTAACATAAAACCGGCACCAAACGCATGACCATTAATCGCGCATACGGAGGGAATAGGCAACGTAATAATCCGTCCCATCAAATACATAAACTCTTTACCAAATACGGATCTATCACCAGATTCAGGATAATCTTCAGGCGATTTGGCCCATTCCAGATCCAGGCCATTTGAAAAAAATTTGGGGTCTGTCGCACAGGTAACTAGTGCTGCTGGGCCGGTATCTTTTTCTATCTCATCCAATGCAGAACTAAACTCTCTGACAAATGTTGTATTCCATCGATTTTGGCCGGCATCCATAGTCAACACATACGTCGATTCTTTTCTTTGTAACTCAATCACTGCGCTTACCCTATTTCGTCAAAAAATATTCCCTAAAACTATAACCAAAAAAAAACCTTGCCATGGCAAGGTTTTCTCATGATTTAAGGCACTCAACTACATACTAGAGCTACCTGAATCAGCCGGCTTGATCCGTGCCACCATATC
>CAZYHH010000049.1:11417-14035 GCA_964647295.1 uncultured Pseudomonadales bacterium | reverse complement strand
GTTATTTTTTTACGCAGAATGCGAACACTTCTATTGTTCTGTTTTATTGATTCTCGAATTTGTTCGTTGGTAGTTTGAGCGAGTTCATCGCTAGCTTCGATGTCGGCAAGCGACCTCTGGTATTCCTCTAGCATTTTTTTCGTTGCGCTTGTTAGGTATCTGTTAAAACGCATCATTTGATCGAATTGGTCTATTGATTCTCCTTCAAGCAGCCTTTTCAAGGGAGAGCTTTTCTGTAGTTTGTAGGCACTACGCACGTGTTTAGACAGTGAATCAGATAATTTGATTCTTTTTGCTTCTAAGTTTGACCTTTGGGTCTCAAGTTTGATTAGTAGGTCGTTAGATGAATTTAATTTTATGCTTGTGGTAAGCATTTTTCTCTTTAGTTGCTGTACTTCAAGGTCGGCTTTTTTTAGTTCTGACGACCAGTCTTGCTTAAGTTTCTTTTGTTTAGCGAACCAGCGATCGATAGCCAAGATTTCTTGTTCTACTTGATCTAAACGTTGTTCGTTTGAATCAATAGCTGTTGTCGCCTGAATCGCTAAACCCATAATGAATAGAGATGTTAGAGCTTTGAGCGTTTTCGTCACACTTTGTTTATTCGCTACCGCCGTATTACTTTCGTTCAAATAGGGACTTTCCGGTCATTTCAATAGGCGTGTCTAACTCCATGAGGTCCAATAGTGTCGGAGCAACATCCGATAAGGATCCCTCTCTGTTGGTAGGCTGGAGATCCATTTCCCCTACATACACAATCGGGACCAGATTATTAGTGTGTGCTGTATGTTCTTGTTTGGTTGAAGGGTCCAACATTTGTTCTGCATTCCCATGGTCCGATGTAATAAGCATTTGATCTTTCGCATCGACCAATGCTAATTCAAGATTTCCCAAACATTCATCGAGCACTTCTATTGCGGCTATGGTTGGTTTTAGCTTTCCTGTGTGACCTACCATGTCACCATTCGCGTAGTTGGCAATAATGAGATCGAATTCGCGAGAATTGATGGATTCAATAATTTTGTCTGTTACTTCTCGAGCGCTCATTTGGGGTAGAAGGTCATAAGTTTGGACTTTCGGAGAAGGTACTAGGATACGTGATTCATCAGGAAAAGGTTCTTCCCTGCCGCCAGAAAAAAAGAAAGTCACGTGTGCATATTTTTCAGTTTCGGCAATTCTCAGCTGTCTCTTCTCCAAGTGACTTAGGTGTTCACCTAGAGTATTTAGATGATTTTCCCGGTCAAACATAACCGGCAATTCTATATCATCGGCATAACGCGTAAGAGTTGCTGCGGCCTCTGGAGCTTGATAGTTGCTTCGTTTAAAATCATTAAAATATTTTCCAGTCAGGCACCTTGTTATTTGTCTGACACGGTCTGCTCTGAAGTTCATCAATAGTATTGAATCGAGAGCTGAAATCATGGACTTGTTTGGCTCGCTTCGCCCTATCAATGTCGGAGTAACGAACTCGTCGGTTTCGCCTCTCTTATAAGCCTGCCTCAACGCTTCTGTAGCTGAAGCAGCTCGAGTTGAACTGACTCCGAGGGCTATTGCCTTAAAGGCGAGCTCAGTCCTTTCCCATCTTTGGTCGCGATCCATAGAAAAAAATCGACCTGATATAGATGCTATCTCTCCAATCCCGGTTTTTTTGAGTATGTCCTCAAGATCTAGGAGATTCTTTTCAGCACTTTTAGGCGGAGTATCGCGACCATCCAGAATAGCGTGGATTTTTAGTTTTCTTAAACCATGTTCTTGGCAGGCTCGGATTGCGGCGTGTATTTGGTGCTCATGACTATGAACACCTCCATTTGACAAAAGGCCCAGCAAGTGTAATGTGCTTTTTCTCTGATTGGTTTCTTTTATAAGACCTGAGAGCACCTCATTGTGTTTGAAATTACCCTCCTCGATTGACCGATTAATCCTTGGTAGGTCCTGGTAAATCACTCTGCCCGATCCAATTGTCATGTGGCCAACTTCAGAATTTCCCATTTGGCCTTTTGGCAGGCCCACGGATTCGCCAGATGTTTGGATCAAGCAGTTCGGATATTCTTTAATAAATTTTTTCCAAACAGGCGCTTCTGCCAACGCGATGGCATTATTCTCATGCTCATTGCTGAAGCCAAAGCCGTCCAGTATGACTAGTAGGGTTACAGGGCGGACTTGCGACAAATGTTATCCCAGTTATTTTAAAAGAGGAAAATTCTAGCAAAATTTTAGCTATAGCAGGTGTATAATCCCGGCCTTCAAATAGGCTTAGGAATGTTCCATGGAGCAGTTACTTACTTTCATAGGAAATCATCCTCTATTGGTTGGCCTTTTTGTTGTGTTGTTGATGCTTTTTATCCGCAACGAGTTAGTTCGAGGTGGACCGGCTATTGCAACTCAAGAATTAGTTTCATTGGCGAGGGTCATATTGTTGGGGCGATCAATATTCCTTACGATAAGTTGGATGATCGTTTTCCTGAATTGAATCGATTTAAAGAAAAGTCCTTAGTGGTGGTTTGTAAAATGGGACAACACTCTGGTGCGGCTGGGACATTGTTAAAGAAGCAAGGGTTTGAGAAGGTTAGCAGATTGAAAGGCGGTATCCTTGAATGGAGAGGCCAAAATTTACCGGTGAC
>CAZYHH010000049.1:0-11407 GCA_964647295.1 uncultured Pseudomonadales bacterium | reverse complement strand
TTAACTGGAACTGATTCTTGATCAGTTATCTCTTCTTCAAAATTTACCGGTGACAAAGAAATGAGTGAAGAAGAGATAACTGATCAAGAATCAGTTCCAGTTAAGTTGATTTTAGAGAGGATTTTTCTAAAAGATGCATCTTTTGAATCGCCAAGCTCCCCATCTATATTTGAATCTGTTTGGAAACCGGATTTGAAGGTCGATATAAATACCAAGGCAAGTACGCTTGGCGAAAACCGTCACGAGGTTGTATTGCGTATAACTATTGATGCGACCACAGAGGGCGATAAAACCGGTTTTGTGGTAGAAATCCAACAGGCTGGTATTTTTTTGATAGAAGGGGTTAGCGAAGACGAACTTAGAAAAGTCCTAGGAGTAGCGTGTCCTACGACGTTGTTTCCTTATTTACGCGAATCTGTCGATTCACTAATCGTAAAGGGAGGATTCCCGGCGATTAACCTTGCACCGATCAACTTTGAAATGGTCTTTGACGAGGCTTTGAAACAGAGTCAGCAGAGGGCTGCAGTTACTCATTAATTAGTTATTGAAAAATTTTGTTGCCGCCAAGCTTCGTAAGTCGCGATTGCTACGGTATTTGAAAGATTTAGACTGCGCGAAGTTCTATGCATTGGCACCTTCAAGACATACTCTGACTCTAATTGTGTTAACAAAGATTTCGGAAGTCCTTTTGTTTCAGGGCCAAAGATTAAAGAATGGTCACTTTGATATTTAAAAGTTGTATAGCATCTTTTGCTTTTGGTTGAGAACGCAACGAGTTTTTGTGTTGGATAAGTATCTAGATATTCATCTAAATTAGCATGTAGTTTGACTCGAGCGTATTCGTGGTAATCCAGACCTGCCCGTCGTAGCCGCTTGTTGTCCCAGTCGAATCCTAGAGGCCGAATTAGATGAAGATCTGCACCAGTATTTGCACAGAGCCTGATGATATTGCCCGTATTTTGAGGAATCTCCGGATTAAAAAGTATGATGTGTGGAAGCACTGGGGTTATTTGGGTGATCAAATATCAAGCTCTTGTAGTTTCCTTGTTAAGGTATTTCGGCCCCATCCAAGTAGTTTCGCGGCTTCTTGTTTCCTACCGTTAGTTTTTTGTAGAGCGCTTTCGATCATGATCTTCTCGAAAATGGGCCCGGCAATGTCCAACAGCGGTTCAGGAGACTCATTTTCTAATGATGCTAGCGCCCAAAGCTTTAGGCTCTTTTCCCAATCATGATTATCCATGTCGATAGGGTTCTCAAATAATTCGGGAGGGAAATCAGATTTGAGTATTTGCCTCGTACTTCCCATCACGTGCAGCCAGCGGCAAGTATTTTCGAGTTGCCTGACATTTCCAGGCCATGGAAGTAGCGTAATAAATTTTTCTGCTTCCGGCGATAGTCTTTTGGGCTCATCATTTAGGTCTTTTGCTGCTTGTTCGAGAAAGTGTTTTGCTAACAAAGGAATATCGGCTCTTCTTTCGGACAATGGTGGTACATGGACTCGTATTACGTTTAAGCGGTGAAAAAGATCTTCTCTAAAAGCTCCATTACTAACGAGGCTTTCCAGGTTTTGGTGTGTGGCAGCAACTATCCTAACATCGACTTTTACTGTTTGATGCCCGCCGACCCGATAGAATTCGGATTCAGATAATACTCTCAGAAGTCGGGTCTGGGCTGATGCCGGCATGTCTCCTATTTCGTCTAGAAATAAAGTTCCCCCATTGGCTTGTTCAAACCTGCCGATCCTCTGATTGTTCGCCCCTGTAAAGGCGCCTTTTTCGTGTCCGAACAATTCGCTCTCAACCAACTCATCTGGAATGGCGGCGACGTTGAGAGCGATGAAAGGATCTGGTGCTCGCGGACTGTGTCGGTGAATAGAATTTGCTACGAGTTCTTTTCCTGACCCGGAGGGACCAGTGATTAAAACTGATACATTTGAAGAGGAAAGTCGGCCGATGGCTCGAAAGACTTCTTGCATCGCTGGTGCTTTACCAATGATTTCAGGCGTTGGCTCTGAATTGACCAACTGACTTTCTTGATTTTCGTTAGCATGCACGATGGCTCGTCTGACAACCGCAACTACTTCATCAACATCAAAGGGCTTAGCCAGATATTCAAAAGCCCCTTTTTCAAAACTGCTCACTGTGGTGTCAAGGTCAGAATGAGCTGTCATTACAATGATTGGGACGTTTGGGTGACTTTCCTTGACCTGTTCGAGAAAATCTAGCCCGGACATCCCTTGCATTCGGATGTCGGTTAGGATCGCTAATGGGTTTTCTATATGCAGATGGTGCATGGCCTGATCGGCGGTATTAAAAGCAGATATAGGAATTCCGGCTTTGCTGAGTGCGCGATCAAGAACCCACCGAATCGATTGATCGTCATCTATAACCCAGACGTTTTCTGTCATGATGCGGCCACGCTGGAGAACATTCTTGATTGGCTGAAAGGGAGGTGGATGAGAAATTTCGTAGATCCAGGTTTGCTTTTGACTTGGACGGAGCCTTGATGTTGTGTCAGTACGGTTTGAGTGATTGACAGCCCTAGCCCTGAGCCTGAAGGTTTGTCTGTGATCATTGGAAAGAATATGCGTTCAATCATTTCAGGAGCTATTCCTACACCGTTATCTATAATTTCTAGTTTAAGCACGATTTTGTGACGTTGAGCTCCGATTGTAAATTGTCTTGCTGATCTTATTCGAATACTGATTTTCGGTTTAGATACATTTTGAGTGGCGTCACATGCATTCTGAATGATATTTAATATTGCTTGAATAAGCTGGTCTTCGTCAGCCTCTAAATCAGGAAGACTGGGATCATAATCTCGATCCCAATGAATACGGTTTGGGTTTTCAGCTTCCATAATCTGAATTACCCTTTCGAATACTTTGTATATGTTGGTTGGTTTGAACCCGAACAGTTTGTTTGGACCAAGCATACGATCTACCAGCAGACTTAGGCGCTCGACTTCGCTAACGATGATTTTTGTGTATTCTTTTAGATCTGAATCTGGAAGCTCTTTGTCTAGAAGTTGAGCTGCTCCTTTGATACCTCCTAGAGGGTTCTTGACCTCGTGCGCTAAGCCTTTAATCAGTCTTCTTGTTGTTTCCTGCCTGACCAGAGTTTGATCATCTTTATCAATATTTTGTAATCGGTTCAGAGGTTGGATTTCGATTAACAGTCCTTTCGGGCTTTCAAGCACATTTGCGGTGAAGTCTACTGTTACGCTTCCTTGGTCTGGCATTTGCAACTCAATTTCACGGCGAGTGAAAGGTTGTCGATATTCCAAGGCTTTTCTAAGTTCCGGGATAATGCTTTCGGTACCTAATATCAAATCTTTAAAGGGTTTAGTGCAGGCTTTACCTTTAGATGTATGCATTAAGAGTTCGCCGGCTGTATTGATCGTTTTGATGTTAAGTTTTGTGTCAAGTACAACAATTGCGGTCATTAAGCTGTCAAAGATTTGCGCGTACTTACTCATGGCTGATAGCTTTTAAGTTTTTAGTGATTCGACTGTTTCTAAATTAGGAAAATAGATACTAACACTTGGCGATCTGCTGTTTGCCTGTAATCTTCCAATTTACATTATTGAAAGCATAACGCTTATTTCAGCTAGCTAAGAAAAGGGGTAAGACTTTCGAAATTGGGCTCTTTGTTTAAACAAAGAGCCCAATTTCTAGCCTTAAGCTAGAGCCTCTTTAGTGGTTTTGATTATCGCAGCTGCCACTTTATAAGGATCAGCGTTTGATGCTGTGCGCCTGTCTTCTAAACGTCCTATCCATCCGTCTTCTTTAGTGGTTACAGGGATTCTGATAGATGCTCCTCGATCAGAAACTCCATAGCTAAAGGTATTTATGGATTCCGTTTCGTGTTCGCCCGTTAATCTTTGGTCGTTATCTGCCCCATAAACATTTATGTGGCGCTCGATATTCTTACCAAAATTCTCACAAATTTTAGTGAAGGTTTCTTCTTTACCAGACTCGCGCATTAGACCGTTAGAAAAATTGGCATGCATACCCGAGCCATTCCAATCCAATTTTCCGAAAGGTTTTGGATGCCAATTAATGGAATAACCGTACTTTTCTCCGGTTCGCTCTAACAAGTACCTAGTTAGCCAGGTCTCATCCCCCGCCTTTTTGGCACTTTTAGCGAAAACCTGAAATTCCCACTGCCCTGCAGCTACCTCAGCATTAATGCCTTCTACATTTAGTCCTGCATCAAGACAGAGGTCTAAGTGATCATCCACGCAATCTCTACCAAAAGCATTCTTGGCGCCAACGGAGCAATAGTAAGGGCCTTGTGGGCCTGGAAAGCCGTTTTCTGGAAACCCTGGGGGTAGATCTGTATCAATATCCCAAAGGAAGTATTCCTGCTCGAAGCCGAACCAAAAATCATCGTCATCGTCGTCGATTGTTGCTCGGCCGTTGGACTCATGAGCCGTACCATCGGCATTCAGGACTTCAGTCATTACTAGATAAGCATTAGTTCTGTCTGGATCAGGAATGATCGCAACAGGTTTTAGTAGACAATCTGAGCTCCCACCTTCCGCTTGCTCGGTCGAACTGCCATCAAAAACCCACATCGGGCATTCTTCGAGGGTGCCGCCAAAATCTGATTCAACTCTGGTTTTGCTTCTTAAGCTCTGCGTGGGCTTATAGCCATCGAGCCATATATATTCAAGTTTTGATTTCATAGTGTTTATTCTCCTAACTTCTTCTTACGGGCGGCTAGAACCAGAAACGGTGCAGTTCCCAGAATGGTCGCTTCCCCCTAATGCTGACAATATAACAGCAAATTGCATGCCAGCCAGATAGATGATAACTCATTGATTTACAGCATTATTTCCGCAAAATAGCACCAACATAGTGCATTATTTATTATCTGCCTATCTAGTATCTCATTTTGGTGCAATTTGAATCAATATACAAATTTCGTCGACCCTTTTTGTTGTAGATAAAATAGAGTGCCCGTGTACTCTGCACCAACTCGGTATGTCTAATAGCGAGCCAAAGTCTGTAGATATGACTTTTAGGCGATCACCAGAAAAGAGGTTTGCTACTGCAGATTGAGTTTTTATGACGGGTAATGGACAAAGTAAACCGCTGGTATCTAGAGTGTCCAAATTCTTAGACATGCCAAGTCTCTAATGCTCCTTGATCTTCGAATGGTTTGACGTTTAAGGCTTCAGATATTCCGGTTTCCTTACTAGTTAGCTGTACTGTAACTTCATTTGCAGATCTCCCCTGACTATATCTGGCGATTATTTGAGCAGCTAGGAGTTTTTGTGGTCGACTGGCTATCCCGTCAATCAAGGCATTTGGTCCATTGTGGCTGGTGGTAGTTAGGAAGTCGTAGATGCTTTTGTACCCTTTTAAGTAGTTAGATTCTCCCTCATCTCTTGCAATAATGAGCTTAAAATTATGGTCTGGTCTTATATGTCGACCTATCTTTAAGAGGATGATGTCATCAAGATCGTACTCACGTGACTGTCTTGAGGTCCATAAATCAGAGAGCTTGCTTGAGTACCCTTTGTTGGTGAGAAAGCAACAACCACCCGCAGGTTGAGACCAATCTGCTAGACCAAGTGCTTTGGCCAGTTTGATCTGGGGTTTACGATTCCTACCATGGAAAGAGTAAAGAGCCGATCGATCAATCCAGCCTTTTTGTTCCGGTAGTGTTTCGGGAAGATGTTTTGCTGATAACGGTCTGACTAAAAGGTCTTCAGCTCCTGATTCTCGAGCAATTATTGGGAGAGTTGCTTTCCTTTGGCTTTTGGGTCTTTGGCCCATAACCTCTCCGGTAATAATAAAGTCAAAGCCATTGTCTTTCATGAACGACCAGGCAAGGCTTTTCTTTACCATGAAAATTTTACAGTCAAGGCAGGGGTTAAGATTTTGCCCATAACCATGTTTGGGCGATAGGAGCACTTCCTTATATTCTTCAACTACATCAAGTATATGGAGTTTGATACCAAGTGTTTCCGCGACCCATAAAGCATTATTTCTTTTTTTATTGGTTTTATGGTGATTGCGTATAGCATTAGTGTGACCTTCTACACAAAATCCTGTATAAAAATTGATCCCTTCGACGTGGATTCCTTGATCCATAATTACTTTTGCAGCAAGCATGGAATCCAATCCGCCGGATATTAGCGCGACAGCTCGCTTTTGTTCAGACATAATCGCCAACTTTTAATTTACTAGGTGTTGAATGCATTGTCTGATCGTACTGTAAGGAATATCGCGATTATAGCTCATGTTGATCATGGGAAAACCACTCTAGTGGACTGCCTGCTTCATCAAACGGGTTTGTTGAAGTCTGATCAAACTGAACGTGTGATGGACAGCAGTGACCTGGAAAGAGAACGAGGGATCACTATCCTCTCAAAAAACACTGCTATCGAATATGATGGGGTTTTGATCAATATCATCGATACCCCGGGTCATGCTGATTTTGGTGGTGAGGTTGAACGTATATTATCGATGGTGGATGCGGTTTTGTTGGTAGTGGATGCAGTTGAGGGGCCAATGCCACAAACTCGGTTTGTTACGCAAAAAGCGTTCGCCTTTGATCTCAAGCCAATTGTAGTTGTCAATAAGATTGATCGAAAAGAATCGGAGCCAGATCGTGTTATTGACGAGGTTTTTGATTTATTCGACAAATTAGGGGCGACTGACGAACAGCTGGATTTTCCTATTATTTACACTTCAGCCGTTTCAGGCGTAGCTGGCGGTGATCCTGAAAAACTTGAAGAAAATATGTTCCCCCTTCTGGATATGATTGTTGAAGAGGTTGCAGCCCCTCAGTTATCGGCAGATGAACCGTTCCAAATGCAGATTAGTTCATTGAATTATTCTACTTATGAAGGCGTGATTGGAGTCGGGCGAGTTAATCGGGGGCAAATAGGAAGAAATTCTCCCGTCACTTTGGTTGATCGATACGGAGAAGAGCGTAAGGCAAGAGTCCTTAATATTTACGGTTATAGAGGATTAGAGACCATCGCGAGAGAAACGGCAAAGGCTGGTGATATTGTCTGTGTCTCGGGAGTAGAAAAGCTAGGTATTTCGGATACGCTATGTTCGCCTGATTTAGTAGAATCCTTGCCGGCCTTAAGTGTGGATGAACCTACTTTAACGATGATGTTTAGGGTCAATACTTCTCCTTTAGCAGGTAAGGAAGGAAAGTATTTAACAAGCAGACAGATACGTGAAAGATTGTTTACCGAAGCGCTGCATAATGTCGCACTGCAAGTGAAGGAAACTCAAGATCCCGATTGCTTTGAGGTTTCTGGTCGCGGTGAATTGCACCTTTCCATATTGATCGAAACGATGCGAAGAGAGGGATATGAGTTTGCGGTTTCTAGACCTCAAGTCATTTTGCGAGATAACGACGGTCAGTTAGAAGAGCCTTTTGAGTTATTAACGGTGGACTTGGAAGAGGCTCACCAGGGTAAAGTTATGGAGTCTCTAGGAGAGCGAAAAGCGGAGATGGTGGAATTGACACCTGACGGATTAGGTAGAGTAAGAATGACCTATCGAATCTCTACTCGTGGATTAATCGGATACCGAAACGATTTTATGTCCCAGACATCGGGGACTGGGATATTGTCTTTTTCTTCAGACGGCTTTGGGCCTAAAGCTGGAGAGGTTGGCGGGGGTCGTAGTAATGGAGTATTAGTTTCCAACGCCAATGGGAAAGCGGTAGCTTTTGCTTTATTCAATTTACAAAATAGGGGACGTCTAATAGTTTCTCCAAACGACCCCGTGTATGAGGGGATGATCGTTGGTCTACACAGTCGTGATAACGATTTAACAGTAAATCCAATGAAAGAGAAAAAGTTGACTAATGTTAGAGCTTCAGGATCTGATGACGCTATTATTTTGAATGGAATTTTAGCGCAATCGCTAGAAGAAGCACTGCTATTTATCCAGGATGACGAACTCGTTGAAATCACTCCAGATTCTATTAGGTTAAGAAAGTCATTGCTAAAAGAGCATGAGAGAAAGCGCGCCAAGTGATTGGGTTAGTTCAACGCGTAAAGCGTGCAAGTGTTTGTGTTGATTCAACCATAGTTGGTTCGATTCAATCGGGTCTATTATTGATGATTGGTTTTTCGAGGGGTGATCGCCAAGAAAATATCGAGCGTTTTGTCGACAAGATAGTTTCTTATCGGATATTTGAAGATGCGCGTGGCCGAATGAATAAAAGTGTTCTTGATATAAACGGGGAGCTTTTGGTGGTGCCACAATTCACGTTGGGAGCTAGTACTAATAAGGGCAACAGACCCAGCTTCAGCGAAACGATGGAGCCTAGCCAAGCGAAGGATCTCTATGATCAATTTGTCGAGATATCCCGGCTAAGGATTAAGGTGCAAAGCGGAGTTTTTGGTGCCCACATGGAAGTTCAATGCACCAACGAGGGCCCGGCTACCTTTATCCTGGTAGGTTAGTCCTTACGCATCAAATGATTCTTCTCTTTTTGTTACAAATTTAGAGAGTATCAACCCTACTTCAAAAAGCAGCCAAGCCGGAGCTGCCAACATAATCTGAGAAACCACGTCCGGGGGTGTAAGTAGCATACCGGCAACAAAACACGCGATAACTATGTAAGGTCTTTTTTGCCTCATAGACTCAACAGAAGAAATCCCCGACCAAGCTAGTAACATTGTTGCGATGGGTATCTCGAACGCGATACCGAAAGCTAAAAACATTTTTAAAACGAAATCTAAGTATTGATTGATGTCGGTCATTATTGAAACACCGTCCGGAGCAACTTCAGTGAAAAAACCAAAGACGAGCGGAAAAACCAAGAAGTAGGCAAATAGCATACCCCCATAAAATAGAGCTGTACTTGAGATTAACAAGGGAATAGCAAAGCGTTTTTCATGTCGATAGAGGCCTGGCGAGACAAACATCCAAACTTGATGCAACAAATAAGGAATTCCAATAAAGATGGCGCTGTAAACTGATAATTTGAAAGGGGTTAGAAAGGGAGAAGCTACTTGAGTTGCGATCATCGAAGATCCGACGGGAAGGACAGCGACCAAAGGAGCTGATAGCCATTCATAGATGTCATTGGAGAAATAGTAAAGTGGTATAAAAATGATCGCCGTAACAGAAAGACTTCTTAGGATTCGGCTTCGGAGTTCAGCAAGATGCTCCAGCAACGGCAGTTCTTTTTCATCGACAAGATTGTCTTCACCGTTCGAGTTTTCGGAGTTTGCGTCAACCAAGCTAGCTTAACCGTCTAGCCTTTTTCATTTAATCTCTCAAGTTCGGCTTCACTTCTTGGAACCGATGAAATTTTTTGAGTGTTTTCTTCGATCGGTTCTCGTTGAATACCTTTGACAGCCTCATCCTCTATTTTTTTTATTTCTTTCAAGACCGATTCGTTGTGAAGTTGTCTTTGAATATCATCCATGCCAATTTCTTGTTCGATTTCTGTTTTTGCGGCATTGAACGCTTTTCTTAGCCGCCCCATCCAAAGGCCTATGGAACGGAGAACTTCGGGTAGCCGTTCTGGGCCAACTATCAAGAGGCCCACAATGGCCACTAATAGAAGTTCGAATCCACCAATATCAAACAAACCTCTTTCCCGTTAGACTCGCTGGTCTTGCTTGATTTCGCTGTTTTCGCTGTTTTCGCTGTTTTCGCTGTTTTCTGCTTGTTGGGGTTGACCCTCAATGACCTTTTCTTCTACTTGAGATTCGGGTTCTTCTTTGACAGCCGTTCTGAATCCTTTTATCGCATTACCGAGCTCCGAACCTATATTTTTGAGTCTGCGAGGCCCAAAAAGTACTAGAACCACAGCGAGAATAACCAAGAGTTCAGGTAATCCTAGTCCAAACATGTGTTCTCTCCATTAGATTAAATAGCCGTTCAACAACTATAATAGATAGGTACGCGTCTTGATAGGTGCCCTTTCCGGCTCAAACTTTATTCAACGATTCTCTCTGTTCGCTCTTTTTGCTTTCTCGGCCAGTCCGCTATGGCCAAAACGATTTTGAAGCACCTTTAGAACATCGTCGGGCTTAATCTCAAAGTGCGCAAGCAAAACCATGCTATGAAACCAAAGGTCGGCAATTTCATGGGTTAGGTTCTTAACGCTCTCAGGTGATTTATCAAAATCCTTTGCCGCCAGTATTGCTTCCGTAGTTTCTTCCGAAATTTTTTCAATAATGTAGTTTGTGCCTTTTTCATTCAGCGATGCTACATAGGATTCTGCTGGCTCTGCCTTCAGTCTCGCTTTGATTGTTTTAGATAAATCCTCAATGATTCCCATAAGCTAGACTACCTCATCTTCTAAGAAGGAAAAAAAGTCCGATTACGGCAATACTAACATTGAACAAGTCGGGTAGGTTGGTCAATAAATCTGTTAGATAGAATTTGTCTGAATAATTATTGTAGACGATCAGTAGAATCATCAGCCCAAAAAGTTTTGATAGCTTAGATTTCCAATTATTAGCTGTTTGGCTATCCGACAAGAGCGCAATGCTTTTTGTCTGCAGTGCTAGTTTCCTGTTTAGCTGACGAATTTGAGCATCGTTTTTTTTTGCCAGATTAGGCAGGTTGGCTACTTCATCAAGCACCTTGGGCCCCTTAGATAAAAGTTTACTTATTTGAGCAACAAGACCGTATTGATTAGCCATCCATCTGGTCATAAAAGGTTTCGCGGTAGCCCACAAGTCGAGCTCTGGATGGAGTTCCCTGCCTAGCCCTTCGACATAGAAAAGCGTTTTTTGTAATAAAATTAATTGCGGTTGGACTTCCATTTCAAACTCTCTAGCGACCTGGAATAGATCAGCTAGAAATTGCGCGAAATAAATTTCCGATAAAGGTTTCTCGAATATTGGTTCACATAGCTCTTCGATCTTTTCTGCCAATAGGCGTGGGTCTGTGGTTGCAGATACCCAGTCGTTTTCGATTTGTAATTCTGCAACCCCTAGGTAGTCTCGGTTAAAAAAAAGGTAAACGCTTTTCGCTAGATAGATTTTATCTCGTTCAGAGAGGCTGCCGACGATTGCGCTGTCTAGGGCGATGTATTTAGGGTCTAAGGGGTCACTCACATCAACAAAAATATTTCCGGGATGCATGTCGGCGTGGAAAAAATTATGTATGAAAACTTGGGTAAAGAATGTTTCCACACCTTTGTGAGCGAGCTTTTCAATATCGACATTTTTGTCCTTCAATTTGTTAATTTGTCCTATAGATATTCCGTCGACCCATTCCATCACTAAGAGATTGGTCCTTGTGTATTCGGGATAGACTTTCGGGACATACAAAAGATCAGATCCAGCAAAATTCCGCCTGAGTTGAATCTGATTTCTAGATTCGGAGTGCATATCAAGCTCTCTCAATAAAATCTTTTCTTGGTCTCGCATTAATTGTGGAAGGTGAAACCGCCTACAAGAT
>CAZYHH010000048.1:11777-14165 GCA_964647295.1 uncultured Pseudomonadales bacterium | reverse complement strand
CGAATCGGCTCTTCAAAAAAGGTTAACTGTTCCCGATAGCCCATCGCCTGAGATACTCGGTGCAGCTGACTGGTCTGCCCGAATCGCGTGACCACCAACATACGATCATCCTGCCAACCAACCGCCGTCGCACTGCGCACATTAAGATAACGAGACAATTTCTCACTAACAGCAGAATTGATGGGAGGTACGTTGGTCGTCTTGATCTCAGGTGGGACTGCCAACTCATTAGCTCTGAGCTCTACAAGACTAAAGACAGAACAACATAGAATCGATAAGGTTAGTAACAATAATTTCACCAGGCTCCCCAAATAGAATTGATTTGACCTCAGCGCTCCATGATAAACCAAAGCACCTGCGAACACTTAATACTCAAACCCGATCTAGAAATCGTATTGATATTAGAATTTCGAGTCCAATTGCTTGAGGCACTGGTAAAGTGTCGTCAATGCGAAGCCCACTATCGAATCCAAGCAGTGGATTTATACGACAACGCCGCGCTCTATCAACTCAACCGTTTACCGTCAAAACACGTTGCACAAACGGTACGGTCAGTCAATCGAGGATCGTGCAGCATCGATCGGGCGAAGGACGAGATCGCCTACCTAAAAAGCCAATCTAGCCTCTGCGAACATCTTCTACTTTCAACCTATGGGGAATTCACCAAAACGGTAGACCGCAGTTTATTCGGTTCCATGTCGGAACCCCTCGATCACATAAAAGGGAATTTTAACGGTGAGTGGTTAGCACTGGTCAAATCTTCCGAATAAACTCACTGATAGTGAAATCGTATGCGTGCCTTTCATCCTGCACGTGTACTGTTTTTTGAGATTCAACCCAGTCTCCCCAATCAAATTCAGGGAAGTAGACGTCACCTTCGATATCACCTTCGATGAGCGTTACGTATAGACGAGTCGCAACAGGCAGCGCCTTAGAATAAACACTCGACCCTCCAATGACGAACACCTCACCCTGCCCCGCCTCGTGAGCGATTTCATCGGCCAACTCAACCCCTTCCCCCAAAGTCGATACAACCTCAACATTTTCCCGAGACCAATTTTTATCCCTGGTTAATACGATGTTTGCTCGCCCCGGCAAAGGTGATCCCATTGACTCAAAGGTTTTTCGACCCATGATGACTGGTTTACCCATAGTAGATGCCATGAAATGCTTCATGTCCTTTGGCAACCGCCATGGTAGGCCATTGTCTTTTCCGATGACCCGGTTTCGAGACATCGCCCAGATAAGCGAAACCTCCAATTTACTTAATCTCCTCAATCAAACCGCGATCGGTGCTTTAATACCCGGATGAGGGTCGTAATCACGCAGCTCGAAGTCATCGATCACAAAACCCAAAATATCCTTCACTTCTGGATTAATTCGTATCGAAGGAAGCGGTCTGGGTTCGCGTTGCAACTGCTTATCGGTTTGCTCGAGATGATTGGAATACAAATGAGCATCGCCCAGCGTGTGCACGAAGTCTCCGACCTTCAATCCCACCACCTGAGCAATCATCATGTTTAACAAAGCATAGGAGGCGATATTGAAAGGGACTCCCAGAAAAATGTCGGCGCTGCGCTGATACAACTGGCACGAAAGCCTTCCATCCGCCACATAAAATTGAAAAAGAGAATGGCACGGTGGTAACGCCATATCGTCAACCTCGGCCACGTTCCAGGCGCTGACAATATGGCGCCGGCTGTCAGGGTTAGCCTTCAGGGCAGTGACCACCCGAGAAATCTGATCAATCGTCCCTCCGTCAGGCCCAGGCCAAGAGCGCCACTGCGAGCCGTACACCGGGCCTAATTCGCCATGCTCGTCGGCCCATTCATCCCAGATGTGAACATCATGATCGATCAGATACTTGATGTTCGTCGAGCCAGATAAAAACCAGAGGAGCTCATGGATAATTCCTTTAAGAAACGTCTTTTTCGTGGTCACCAACGGAAAACCTGCAGACAGGTCAAACCTCATTTGATAGCCGAACACGCTGTACGTCCCGGTACCCGTTCGATCGTCCTTGAACACCCCATTTTCTCGGACGTGTTTCATCAAATCCAAATACTGCTTCATTTACTCTTTATCCTGTCAGCAAAAATCAAAACCGACTACGCTAATCGGTCGGTCCTAGACATAAACAATAGAATGCCACCAATGAGAATCATGGGTAAACACAAGAGCTGGCCCATGGTTATCGCATCCAGCATTATAAATCCAATATGACTATCGGGTTCTCTAAAAAACTCCGTCACAAACCGAAGTGAGCCATACCCCAGAAGAAAGCAGCCGGAAATGAATCCAGTGTGCCTTGGTCTCGCCGATAGCCCCCACAATACCAAAAACAACACCAACCCCCTCTTGTCTTCGTGCAACAAGGTCTCCATCGCT
>CAZYHH010000048.1:0-11767 GCA_964647295.1 uncultured Pseudomonadales bacterium | reverse complement strand
AAAACAACACCAACCCTTCTCCTAGGGACTTGTATAAAGGCGAGGGATGTCTGGCCACCTGCTCCCATTCGCCAATGCACATGGGGTTCAACTCTCGCACGACAGCGCATGGATAAATCAGTCCCGTAACTCCTTCTGTCACGCGTCCCGGTAATTCAGCATTGATGAAGTTGGCAAGTCTGCCAAGCCCGAGCCCAATGGGACAAAGGGGCGCCAGGAAGTCCCCGACTTCGAGGAACGTTTTTTCGAACCGTTTCGAAAAAACAATCAGGGCAATGGCGACTCCCAACAAACCACCGTGGAAGGACATCCCTCCCTCCCCCACCCGGATCAAATAGCCCGGATCATCTAGAAAACGTTCAAAACCATAAAAAAAGACATAACCAACTCGGCCTCCGAACACTGCGCCTAAGGCGCCATAAAAGATTAAATCGGAGAGTTGGGCCTCACTCCAAGCAGGATTACTTGTTAATCGCCGCTTTCCCAGCCACCACACCATCGCAAACCCCGCAACATAAGATAGACCGTACCAACGAACCGCCAATGGTCCTAAAGAAAAAATGATTGGGTCGATTAAGGGGTAATACATTATGGTTTTGATTAGCAGATTACCCGTTAAGCATAACCGAGTTTTATCGATGTGTGTTGCGCTAGTAACTGATAAAATACGGATCGGAGAGAATTTGTAGATGTGTTTAATTCTGTTCAGCTATCGTCCTGATTCAAAACATCCGTTGGTTATCGCGGCCAACCGAGACGAAGTGCACGAAAGAGCTTCTCAAACAGCCCATTTCTGGGATGACGAGCCCTCGATTCTCGCGGGAAGGGACTTAGTCGCCATGGGGACTTGGATCGGTTGTGATCGGTCAGGACGCTTTGCGGCATTAACTAATTTTTCCGGCCAAAGTGACCCCTCAGATCCACGATCAAGAGGCGGCCTCGTCCACGATTTTCTTGTGAGCGATTTATCCTCTCTCGACTACGCTCAGCGAATCAAAGGCGATGAGTACGCAGGATTTAATCTGTTAGTTTGGGATCGTTCGGATTTCGTCTATACCTCCAACAAGGCACAAACCCGAGTCTTGGATCCGGGCGAATACGGTCTAAGTAACGCCGAATTAGGCACACCCTGGCCCAAATGTGTTAATGGAAAAAAAAATCTAGCCCGGTTAACCGCACAAGACTTCCATGAAGAGGACTTAATTCAATTACTCTCTGATCGATATATTGCCGCGGACGAAGAACTGCCGCAGCGTGGCCGCACACTGGAAATGGAACGCAAAACAGCGCCCTGTTTTATCAAAGACCCTTATTATGGGACGAGAGCCAGCACGGCCGTCATCTTGACTAAACATGAGTTAAGATTCCTCGAACAAAGTTATTTAGCTAACGGCGTCCAGTCCTCTCGACAGAGCTTTCGACTAGACATAGGATAATTAGGGAGACTCGCCAAACAACAAACGAGGACAATCCATGGATACTTCACTTAACGGCAAGACCGCTTTAGTCACGGGAGGCAGTCTGGGACTGGGGCTCGCGATGGCAAAGTCCTTCTACTCGGAAGGCGCTAAAGTCGCAATTATCGCTAGACGACAAGAGCCCATCGACGAAGCGGTCCAAGACATCCTCAAACTGTCCGGAGATGGCAGCATCCTGGGAATCAGTTGCGATGTCACCGACCCGGTTTCTGTGACCAGTATGCATTCGAAAGTCACCAACGAATTCGGTGGTATAGATATTCTGGTGAATAACGCGGGACAAGCCGCAGGCAAACCCTTTCCATTGATTACTGACGAGGAGTGGCAGGCTGACCTCGATCTCAAGCTCATGGCGGCGATAAGGCTTTCCCGCCTCGTCTGGTCAAGCATGGAAGCAAAAAAATGGGGGCGTATCATTAATCTGCTGAACGTCTTTGCCAAGACGCCAGACGCGAACACCGCGCCTACCTCCATCAGCCGGGCCGCTGGGATGGCTTTGACCAAGGTCCTCTCAGCCGAAGGCGCGCCCAACAACATTCTCGTCAACGCGCTGCTGATCGGCTCGATCAAGAGCGACCAAATCGTCAGGCGATACAACGATCTCGACCCCGAGGAAAGCTTCGATGAATTCGTCGCCAAGGCCGGCTCACGCCTGCCAATGGGCCGGATGGGCGAGGCCGAGGAGTGCGCCAATACCGCCCTGTTTCTGGCGAGCGGTGCGTCCTCTTATCTCACAGGGTGTGCGATCAACATGGACGGCGGCCTGTGCAAAGTACCGTAAGGCGCTTAATGTAAACAAAAAAAGGGAGGCTCTCGCCTCCCTTTTTAGTTCACAAACTAATGATCAGTATCAGTTAGTTAGGTTGTGAGTTAACGTGATCCCAAACCGTCTGGGCTCACCGGGATAGATGATCGTGACACCCAAATCCGCAGGAATCGGCCTGTCGTACTTGTCGGTCGTTGCGCCGTTGATCAGGTTTCCGCTGGGCAGATCCAGGGCCCCAGTAAAGTACTTTTTACCGTTCAGGTTGGTGCCCCAGATAGCGATGCTCGTCTTATTGTTAGACAGATCCCAGACGATCCGAGCATCCAACAGGCCATAAGCCTCCTGTAGGGAGGTCTCGTACTGTTGAAGTGTGCTATAACTATCGCCTCTGTGAGACCAGCCGCCTCCCATCGTGATCATCCCGCCATTATCCATTGGGATTTCATAGGCAGCATGCAAGCTCCAGTTAGAGCTAGAAGGAAAATCGAGGTATGAAAAATCATTAATAAATTCTTCACTTACAATGTTGGGGGCAACACCAATGAGCCTGGTATCCGTCGTCGAGAACTCATCGTACTCACCACTGATATAGCCCATCGACGCCGTCAAGTAGAGATTTGCGATAGGCGTTGCCTGCATCTCCAACTCGATCCCTTTTAGAGTGGCCTGCTGCGCATTAATCAGATCAGCAGTAGGCTGTCCGTTCTGTATCCGGCTGACGGTGATCTGCTGGTTTTCGTACTCGTTGAAAAAAGCGTTTACGTTTAACTGCACCCGGTCATCCGCAAATCGACTCTTCATGCCGATTTCCCAGTTGTCTGAGATCTCGGGCTCAAACGGACGCATGCGGATATCACCGTTCATCCCGCCCGCGCTGTAGCCCCTCGCGAAGCTAGCGAACACCATGATGTCATCGTTGATATTCCAGTTTGAAATAAGTCTCGGTGTTGCCCGTCCGTACCGAACCTCGTTGTCGCAGTACTCCATCGTAGCCGCGCCATTGGCGTCCAAAGGCATACCCGGGCAAAAGTTACCCGCGTCAAAGCTGCCGTCCGTTCCCCATTGATAACGACGGAACTTTCGGATGTCCTTGGTATAACGGTAACCCGCGGTAAGGGACCACCAATCAAAAACGTCAAAAGTAGCTTCAGCAAAGCCCGCATAAGAGATCTGGGTTGCATGCGTATGCTGGTTACGGCCTATCGCTGCCTGATTTACAATGAAAATATCGCCGAGCGTACCGAATGCTGGCACACCAGGCACAACTTCAGCTCTCCATAACGGCGCATCCTCAGCCGAAGGGTTCAGATCCACACCGCGCCAGCCAGGCACACTGATCATCTGGGTCGCACTCTCGTGAAACCAGTACGCACCTACCGTCCAGGTGAGCCGATCATCGAATGCCTCGCTTTCGAGTGTGAACTCTTGTGAGACTTGCTTGTACGGATTTCGAGGATACCCTACTACCCCATCAGCGGGACCCTCTAGCACCTCAAGGCCATTCGAGGGCTCTCCGACGAAGTCTCCTGCCCAGCCCCAGGATTGGCTCATCGCCTCCATACTCCGTCCAGAGGTCACAGAGTTTAAAGTTCCCCAGCCCATGTCCCAGCTCACGTCCAGCGCAGCCCCTCTATTGTCAACCTCCATGTTGTTCGGATCGTTATCGTTGGAAAGATAGTAATCACTAGCCGGAGTACACGCCCTGACCAGGTCATCCAGTCGACCGGAAATCGCGGTCAGAAAATTAAGACCAGTCGCGCCACCGCTCACACCCATACATTTACCGAGACCCGAAGTCTCTCTCGCACCAAAATAATCAACGGTTAACATCGCCTCAAAGGTATCTGTTGGCGTCCATAAGAGCTTGGCCCTGGCAGATTTTGAGTCGGTCTCGTTCCACTTACGCCCACTGCGATCGCGCATGAAGCCATCGTCGCGTCGTGTCTGTACGGAAACGCGGCCGGCCAACACGCCTTCAATCATCGGGATGTTGAGCAATGCATCAGAGGTCATCTGACCGGCATTGCCCGTCCCGACCCTGACCCTACCTTCAAACTCATCGGTGGGATCTTTGGTGATCACATGAACCAGCCCGGCAGTCGTGTTTCGACCAAAGAGCGTACCCTGCGGGCCTCTTAACACCTCAACCCGCTCAATATCGAACAGGTCAAATACGCCGCCTTGGGGGCGCCCTAAATAAACGCCATCCAAATAGGTTCCAACCTTGGGGTCCTGGGTCGGTCCCCAGTTCACCTGGCCGATCCCTCTCAGAAAGATCTGGGCCGTCTGACGCGCAACGACACTATTAGTGAACGACAAGTTTGGCGTAACTTCCTGGATTCGTTGAATCTCAGTGATCCCTCTATCTTCTAGATAATCTGAAGACAAGGCGCTGATCGGAATCGGTACGCTCTGAGCTGTCTCTTCTCTTCGTCGAGCGGTCACGAGGACCTCCTCGATTCCTTCTGATGCATCCTCTGCATTCGCCTGTTGTGGCAGCATGACAAACCCGCCAGAAGTGATACTCGCGACTGCACCCAACAACGCAAAAACCGAGAAACGCTCGAATAAATTCGATTTCATTAACTTTCCCCCAATTATTTTACGGTAGCAAAACCCAGCCTATTCTTAGCCCTTTGACATCTAATCTCAAGTCTTCAGACGTGGCTAAATTTTTAACTCTCTCACCCAAATCTTCACAGAAGTGTCAGGTCTTGTCAAAAAGATTAAACCCTGAAATCTACTACATAAAATGGTTAAAATTCAATGAGTTATAGAGACAGCATCAAGATGTTTTTTCAGAATTTTCTAAAGACTGGCTTCACGAAGGCGAATAGACCGCTAATTGGCCCAGCGCAGCGCGATAGACTTCTCGCTTAAAATCAACAATCTTTGAGACAGGGTACCAGTAACTCACCCACTTCCAATCCTGAAATTCGGGCGATGGCCCGCTGTCTAAGGTCACTTTGTCATCGCTTGCGGTGAGCTCTAACAGAAACCATTTTTGTTTTTGTCCCAAAAATCCTGCGCTCGAATTTCTTCGGGCCATGTGCTCAGGTAATTCATATCTTAACCATTCCTGAGTCTCACCCAATATTCGAACGGATTCAGGTGACAATCCCACCTCCTCGTGGAGCTCTCGATAAACCGCTTCCTCTGGGCTCTCTCCTTCATCGATCCCTCCCTGGGGAAACTGCCACGCATCTTGCTTGCCCAATCGTTTCGCCCAAAGAACCTGAGCTAACTTGTTCACTACAATCATTCCAACATTAGGACGATATCCTTCTTCGTCGATCACTATTCTTCTTCACACCACCTACTGTTCAGCAGATTATTAACGGATTTTACCTAAGAGTACAAACTAGTTTAGCCACATCGAAAATGAGAACATGGGGCACTATGGCGAATCGACTTACAGAAGAAACCAGTCCTTATTTACTGCAACACGCAGACAACCCGGTAGACTGGTTGATCTGGGGACCCGAGGCTCTGGAAAAAGCCAAAACAGAAAACAAACCGATCCTATTGTCGATTGGCTATTCGTCTTGCCACTGGTGTCATGTAATGGCACGCGAGTCCTTTGACGACCCAGCGACCGCACAAGTCATGAACCAGCATTACGTCAATATCAAAGTCGATCGAGAAGAACGCCCTGATCTTGATAAAATCTATCAAGCAGCCTTCCAACTACTAAACAGCCAGGGCGGCGGCTGGCCATTAACTATGTTTCTCGACCCTCAGACCCTGATTCCTTTTTTTGGGGGTACCTACTTTCCAAAAAACGCTCGATACCAGTTACCTGGATTTGTCGATCTCTTAATGCGGATTAATGAAACCTTCGAATCAAAAAAAGACGAACTCAAAGAACAAAGCGAGAAAATCCTTAAAGCCTTCGAACAAATGAAGATCCCACTGGTCGACTCTCAAGTTGATGACACCCTCTTATTGCAAGATGCTCGAGACAAATTAGGCGAACAGTATGAGCCTCAATTTGGAGGATTCAGTCAGGCCCCAAAATTCCCCACACCAACAAAAATCTCCAAGCTGCTCAAACACTGGTCCTACCAACGAAAAAACGGCACGACCGACAAAGATGGCCTTGAAATGGTAATGAACTCGCTTACTCAAATCGCACGGGGAGGTATTTATGACCATCTGGGTGGAGGCTTCTACCGTTACTCTACCGACAATAAGTGGACAGTCCCTCATTTTGAAAAAATGTTATATGACAATGGTCAGCTATTATCGTTGTACAGTTCAGCTCTGTGTTTTGGGCCTGATCAATTATTTGAAGATGCCATCTCAGAAACGATCGAATGGATAGCCCGAGATTTGAGAGCCCCGCTGGGCGGATTTTATGCCTCAGTAGACGCCGACTCCAACGAAGAAGAAGGCGGGTTTTACACCTGGCGGCGCGAGGAACTCAAAGAGGTTCTTGATGAGGATCAGTACCTTCTTATCGAGACTCTCTACGGTATCGATAAACCACCAAATTTTAACAACAGGTGGATCTTCCATCGAAACGATTCATGGCGATCTGTTGTCAGCCGACTGCAGTTTGAACCGGAAGTCGCTCGCAACAAGTTACTAGATGCTAAGAGATCCTTGTTCGGCCACAGACAAAACCGCACCCCTCCAAATATTGATCAGAAAATCGTCACCGCTTGGAACGCAATCACCATAAAAGGAATCCTCGAAAGCGCAAAAGTTATGGGCAACAAAGAGGATTGGATAAACCTTGCAACTCGAGCTGCAGACTTTATTCATGACCACTTATGGGATGGGGAAACCCTTTTCGCCACCTGGAAGGATGGACAGGCCAAATACCATGGCTACCTGGACGACTACGCCCATCTGCTCGATGCATTATTGGTCTTGCTAAAAAGCCAATGGCGGGACAAAGACGCTGAGCTGGCTACAGATCTGGCAGATTCGCTAATCACAAAGTTTTATGATGAAGATCAGGGCGGGCTTTTCTTTACTGCACATGATCAAGAGCGTCTGTTTCATCGACCCAAGCCTTCGATGGATCACGAGTTGCCATCCGGAAACGGTGTCGCGGTAAGAGCTCTGAATGAATTTGGAAATTTGATGGGATCGCCCCAACATATCGAAGCGGCTGCCACAACCTTAAAGTGGGCCAGGGCGGCACTCGAGCGATTTCCCGCCGAACACTCATCACTAATCGAATCACTAGAAGAGCAAACTTACCCCTCTCAACAAGTCATTCTGAGAGGTCCTGAAGCTGAAATATTAAACTGGCGGGAAAATTTATCTGGTCAATATGCACCGTGGAGGAAGATATACTGTATTCCGTACCCAGATAATAATCATGTCCCTTCGTATTTACCTAGCCTGATCAGCGCAGAGAAACAGAGCGCGTCACTAGCCTACGTCTGTGTAGACCTCTCTTGTTCATTACCGATAACTTCGTTAGAAGAGTTGAAGCAACTCGTCAACTAGGTGCTGACCAAGTTAAATCCAACTCCCGTGCAGCCTTGACATCGTCTAGCCTCCTCACAGGCAGGGTATGCGGTGCAGTACAAACCAATTCTCGATCATTTAGCATCTCTTCGCGAATGATTTTCATCGCCTCTACAAAGGCATCGAGCTCTAATTTATCTTCTGTTTCCGTTGGTTCAATCAAAAAACATTCGGGAACCATCAACGGGAAATAGGTAGTCGGCGCATGTACTCCATAGTCGAGCAGACGTTTAGCAATGTCCATGGCACTAATGTTCAATTCTTTGGCTTCTTTCGCAAACGTAATAATGAACTCATGAGTCGCCCTACGATCTGGGTAAGCAAGCTCAAAACCACATTGCGAAAGTCGAGCAGCCAAATAGTTCGCATTAAGAGTGGCAAACTCGCCGACCCGGTTCATCCCTTTATCACCAAGAAGCAGGGCATAGGCAAGCGCCCGCAGGAGAATCCCTGAATTGCCGGAAAACGCAGACAACTTTCCAATACTTTGTTTGGTGTTCCCGCTGGAAGCCCATGAATACCGCTCACCGACCTTTTCTTCCGCGCTTTTTTCGACTATGGGTATAGGTAAGAACGGTAATAGCCTTTCGGATACTCCAACCGGCCCAGCGCCCGGGCCCCCTCCACCATGCGGGGTAGCGAATGTCTTATGCAGATTCATGTGTAATACATCGAATCCCATCGCTCCCGGTTTTACCTTACCGAGAATTGCGTTCAAGTTTGCTCCATCATAATAGAGAAGCCCGCCCACACCATGCAAAATGTCAGCAATTTCGGTAATTTGACGTTCAAAGACCCCACAGGTAGAGGGGTTAGTCATCATCAAGCCGGCAGTCTGCGGTCCCACTTTTGATTTAAGTTCATCAACATCGACATCACCATCCGCGCCAACACCGACCTCGGTCACCTCGTACCCGCACATCACTGCCGTGGCGGGATTCGTACCATGAGCCGCACTCGGCACAATAATTTCACGCCGCTCAGCATCTCCATTAGCCTCATGATAAGCCCGAATCATCGACACGCCCGCAAATTCTCCTTGGGCCCCAGCCATCGGTGCCAAGGAAACACCCTTCATACCCGTCAGCTCTTTGAGTATTTCTTGCAAATCATAAAGACACCCCAAGAACCCTTGGCTCACTTTTTCAGGCGCATGTGGATGCCGATTCAAGAACCCCGGCAAACTGGCCGCTCGGTGGGCAGCCCTGGGATTGTATTTCATGGTACAAGACCCTAGGGGATAAAATTGCCCATCAATAGAGAAATTTTTCTTCGACAAATTGGTGTAATGCCTAACGGTCTGTAGCTCAGAGACCTCGGGTAATGCAGGCAAATCGGTTCTGAGCAGTTCTTGGGGCAGATCGGCTATCGAGTCTTCATCAATACGCTCTACTCGCTGAGCGTGAGCGCGTCGCTCAGCAGTTCCTAGATCAAAGATGGTGACGGATTCTTTCTTAGTCAATTCGATCATCCAGCCAACACTCGTGAAAAAATATCTACATAATTATCCATTTCTGCCTTGGTCCTCTTCTCGGTGACCGCAATTAACAAAGCATCAGAGTATTTGTCTTCCCAAATATCGAATTGTGATAATGCAAGCCCGGCCAAAATACCCTCTTCTGTCATCGCATCGACCAAACCTGTCGAATGAATAGGCAATCGAATGGCAAATTCATGAAAGACTGGTCCGCCAAACATATCTTCCACTCCCGGAATCTGCAGCAACCTGTTTCTAAGGTAATTGCAATTTTGATGTGACTTGATCGCAGTTTCTTTTATGCCCTGAGACCCCATCAAACTCATATATATTGTCCCAGCAGTCACCAGCAACCCCTGGTTGGTACAAATATTAGAGGTAGCCTTGCCTCTGCGTATGTGCTGTTCCCTCGCCTGAAGCGTCAATGTATAACCAACCCGGCCGTCAAGGTCTTCCGTTCTACCGACCACCCGGCCAGGAATCTGTCTAACGTATTTTGACTTACAACAAATAAACCCAAACGAAGGCCCCCCAGAAGACATCCGCACCCCAAGAGGCTGGCCATCACCACACGCAATGTCGACTCCATCACCACCCCAAAATCCTGGAGCCTTTAGGATTCCCAAAGATGTCGGGTTGACCACCGCTATTACCAAAGCCCCAAGCGAGTGCGCCCAATCAGTAATCTCATCGACCAACTCGAGTCTGCCAAAAAAATTAGGTTGCTGGATCACCACGGCAGCCGGTTCCGACTGAATGTTATCCCCTATTGCAACCGTCCCCTGGTCGCCAATTGTGATAGGCTCCAGTTGTATGCCTTGACTAGATACAATTGTCTCTACTACGGACAGGTAGTCAGGATTGAGCGATTCCGCGTAAAGCACCGTTCCTGACTTGTTAGTTTTATTGGACCTAACTGCCATTAAGATCGCTTCTGCCAAACCACTGGCGCCGTCATAAACAGAAGCATTCGATACATCCATGCCCGTCAGTTGAGTCATCATGGATTGATACTCATAAATCAGCTGCAGGGTACCTTGGCTTGCCTCCGCTTGATAAGGAGTATAGGCCGTCATGAACTCACCACGACTTGCGATATCCCACACCGCCGCTGGAATGTGGTGGTCGTAGCAGCCGGCGCCAGCGAAGCAAACGTTTCCATCATCTAGGGATGCGCGCTCCTGCATCCTCTGCAACATATCCAGTTCAGGCAAACCGGCCAACAAAGAACCTTGTCGCTCTTCGGCTAGTCCGGCTGGGATCTCATCAAACAGCTCATCGATACTATCCACACCAATCGTCTCTAACATCGATTCCACATCAGATAGTGTATGTGGAATATACGGCATAATTAACTCCTAATATGAACTTTAGTGTTCTTCACTTTCGCATAGCTCTTTATATGCATCAGCATCTAAAAGTTCATCCAACTCTCTATCGTCGTTTGCCCTTAATTTAAAAAACCAGCCGTCGCCATAAGGATCTTGGTTCACTGTCTCTGGAGAGTCATCAAGCCCTTCATTAATTTCTTGAACCGTTCCACTGACCGGTGCATAAATATCTGAGGCAGCCTTAACTGACTCAACGACTCCCGCCTCTTCGCCAGCTAGAATTTGTTGGCCAACCTCGGGCATTTCTACATAGACAATGTCACCCAATGCATCCTGCGCATGATCCGATATACCCACGACGATCAGGCCCTCCTCGTCCTGTTTAGCCCATTCGTGAGTCGACGCAAATCCAAATTCTATTGGTACTTCACTCATTTTCTTGAATCCCTTTGGTCCCCTTTATCAATTTATCGCAGATCAATTAGTTGGCTCGTTACCCTACATCAACCATTATTTTGCCACGCCTTACGAATGGCAACGCAACAATTCTCGAAGACACCAGCTTACCACGAATTTCTACTTCACAATTCGCCTCTGCCAATTTTGGCAATCGTGCTAGGGCAATACTGCAATTTATCGTCGGTCCGAAACTGCCACTAGTGATCCAACCTTCTCCGTGACTCGTCAAGACCCGCTGGCCTTGCCTTAACACCCCCTTACCGTCCAGGATCAAACCGACTAGGTGCTCCTCGATATTTTTATCTAGCTGCTCAAGCGATAGACGACCAACAAAATCTCGTTCTTCCGGTTTCCATTTGATAGTCCAACCTAGGTTTGCGACTAACGGATTAGTCTCATCGTCCATCTCATGACCATATAAGTTAAGACCTGCTTCAAGCCTAAGCGTATCACGCGCTCCCAGACCGGCAGGCTCTGCACCCTGCTCGCTAAAGAAATGCCACAGCTCTGTTGCATTTTCTTCTGGTAACATCACCTCGAACCCATCTTCACCTGTATAGCCTGTTCTGGCCACCAGAGCTTGGTCGATCCCAACACAACTAAACGATGGTAAACCATCGAATTCTATTTGTGGATGCCACCGATTCATCAAGCGAACGGAGTCGGGCCCCTGGACCGCGATCATCGCGAGACCGCGCTCCTCAATCACGATACCTTCCTGATTTTGCAACCTCAGCCAGTGCAACACTTTATCGCGAGTGGACGCATTCGT
>CAZYHH010000047.1:0-14343 GCA_964647295.1 uncultured Pseudomonadales bacterium | reverse complement strand
GAAGAGCTCGCTGAGAGGTCAGTGAAGAAACATTGGTATTTATTACAAGAGCCATAGTTATTTCCGTAAGTTAATTCGTTAGTGTTATTCGCCTCTAAGCGCTCTGCGAATACCTCCAATTCTGTTTTCTAGGAACTGCAACGTCGCGGTATAGCGCGCCGATTCCTTACCAAACTGAGCCTGCTCATAATTGAGCTCGACGGTATTACCGTCAGCGGCCGGATTATTTGGTGTTCGATATATAAGAGCCGGATTACGAGAACTCGTTCTGTTCATGTGTCCTGGCTGGCTAAGCTTGACCGAAAAGTCTGTCTCCTTAGCCATGATCTTTTTGAAATCAATGTCTTTGGACTTGTAATGGGGGGTATCTGCGTTCGCAATATTTTGACCGAGTAACGCAAGACGGCGCTGACGCAAGATCATCGCTTTCTCGTGAACTCCAAATATTCCGTTCAATACATCCATTTACCTGTCCGTGTTCCTATCTAATTTCAATTTGTTAAAGTTTTTTCTAAAGTTCTTTAACTCATATCCGATTAATCTATTAGCGGGCCTGTTTTAGACGAGCTCGCTGTTGTGGAGTTTAATAAAGCAAGCCCCGTGCCAACTTGAACAGATTCCACTGAGGTACGGGTTTAAAGGGGTTTTGAATCCAATATGACTACCTGTCGACGATAAAGCGGCAAGCACCAGCCCCTGATTGCCAACAACGAATGGAAAAAAATTGCCGCGTTCTAACAAAAAGATCGTCTTTTCTTGAGATGAGCCTCTCTCTAACAATGCAATACCTCGGCTCCAATAAGCTACTAGTGCAATGAGAATGTATACAGGGCCGAAATTTTTATAGTTATGTCTATAAAGAAGTATGTTTTTTTGGAGAGGCAATACTTTCAGTTGGCACCGCTATTGCAGTTTTAACTCAAAACAGCCTGTTGACACGTTTAATCTGACAGATTTTCGACACATTAATGCACTATCAGCTACCTAAAATTCATCAAAATTGGCGCAAGCCCCTTAGTTATAGTTTGTTGGTCTTGCTATTAACCGGTACTAACGCGTTAGCCGTTAAATATGGCGCCAATAACGAGCTAGAAAATCAAATACGTGCCTGGCTGTTAGATAAAGAAGTAGACACTGACACTCTGACCATTCAGGTCAATGACTCACGTTTACAGATTCCGGATTGCAACGAAGATTTTGTGTTAAACACCGCGGGCCAGCCTAACGGCGCAGCTATTAGAACGATCAAAGCAAGCTGTCCTCAACCTCGTTGGAGCAGACACATCAGAGTAAAAGCGCAAAAGGAAAGACCCATACGAGAAAAAGAGACAAAAGAAATCGAAAGAATCCGGGTCTTAGTGATTGACCACCCTATCAAACAATACGAGAGTATCTCCCGAGACCGGCTGACCGAACAAAAAATGGCTAAACACAAGGTGCCCGCTAACGCTATTACCTTGAATACCTCTCTGAAGAGTTTATATGCACGACGTGAATTGCGAACCGGTCAGATCATCACGGAATCCGATGTGATTAGGCCCCAGAAAGTCATTGTCGTTAATTCCTCACTCCCAGCCCAAACCTTAATCGAGGCTAGAGATCTTTCTACTGTCTATAGAATAAAAGCGATTCCCCAGGATGCCATTACATCGTTACAAGGCATCAAGCATTTGGCCACCAATCGACTTTTGCATGCTGGCGACATCCTGCGTAAAAGGGATCTCACCAAAGCCAAACTCATCAAAAGAGGTGAGCTCGTGATGGTAGAAGCAAAAAGCACTAATTTTCTGATACTAAATGAGGCAATCGCCTTCCAGGATGGCTATTTTGGTGACCAAATCAGACTCACGAGTGTGGGCACAAAAAGACCTATAAATGCAAGAGTAATAGGTAAAGGCAAAGTGAGAACGCTATCAAAACAATGGTATATTAAATGATTGATTTGACTGGGTTATTTATCGGTTGAAGGAATGTTTTTCTAACTCAAAGAGGACTAAAATGCTTAAAATGGATTATTTATTGAAAATAAATAAAAGTTTTACTAAAGTTTCGCCCCACCCTACCGATTACATACGAGTAGGATATTATTTGCTGAAAATGAGGCCTTAAGAATATGGCAGACAGCATAAACACAGTAGGTGGTAACACCACCGTCAATAACGATCGGACGATTAAGTCTGATAAGCCTCAAGCGGAAGAGGCTGCTTCCCGCGCGCAAAGCTCTGATAATGGAGTGCGCAGCGTAGAAGTCGAACTAAGCGACGAAATCCGGCAGGCCGAAGAGCGTGCGGTTTTTGATGAGGCCCGCGTAAAGGAAATGCGCGATGCAATCGAGTCCGGAAGCTTTCCGCTTGATTCTCGTCGCATCGCAGAGAATTTTGCTGAACTAGAAAGCTTAATCTCCTAGAACTTTACTTTGACGGATACTGGCAGCATCGCTGAGGTGCTAAATTTAGCTCAGGAGCTTTCTTCGATACTGGAAGAAGAATTTTCTGTGCTCGAAAGCAAAAATCTCGAAGCGCTAGAAACCATACAAGAACGTAAGGTCGTAGTTTTGCAACAACTGGACGCGTCTTGGGCTAGTCTAAATGCCCAACATCAAGAAGACCCGGGGGAATCTGTGGCCACAGATAACAAAGACTCTCTATGGGAAGAGGCGGTCTCACTCATCAACACTTGCAAAGAGGCACATATACGCAACGATTTACTACTAAAGAAGCAACTAGAAATCGTCAGAAATATACTCTCAGCTCTCACGCAAAAATCCGACAAGAATTACGGGGACTTGTACGATAAATTGGGACGGATGAGCAAGAAAAGGTGATTGATTGTCAATCGTCCCAGGGTGTTCGATCGGACAGCCAATAGACCCAAGATAACAAAACAGCGACCGACTTATAGAGTTCTTCCGGTATCTCTTGCTCCAGCTTTAAATAAGACAACGTTTCCGCCAACACCGGATCCTCCGAGATGTGCACCCCATGACTCTGGGCCGTTCGAATGATATCCCACGCCAGTTCCCCCTTGCCTTTAGCCTTTATAACGGGCGCGTTAACTTTGTCATAGAGCAGTGCGACGGCCTTTTTACCACCTTCACCATAATCCGATCCCTCACCAAATTTAGGACTAGACAGATTCTCTTCATAGCTTCGATTAGACACTGACTTGTAGTCCCTTGAAGCCCGCTGATACCGTATGTTCTTTTGGTGCACGAGGCGTTGGATAAAATTGTATCAATTCTGCCAAAAGCCCCGCATCGGCTAACAACTTAGACAAATCATCTTTGTGCTGGACTGCTCCCCGAAATAACCCTTCATGAGGTATCCACGCAGTAACTCTAACGTTAGACGCACTATTCAGCTCAATATTGACCCCGCACCGCGTATCCTTTTTCATGGGAATATCGAGATCGACATACCATACAGAGTCGTCCTCAGAATCTTCTGTACCGGCATCCTCTCGAAACTTTCTACCTAAGCTCAAAAAAACAGGCATTTGGTCCATAAAGGGTAGCACCCAAGACAAGCTCAGAACCCGATTACCCAGTTGATTAGATAGCGATTCAAGCTGTCGCGCCTCTAATTCCTCTATGGCACCGCTTATATTGCTAGCATCTAATTGGCGACCTCTCATTAATTGTAGCAGAACTAAAAATACCGACTTCAAGCTCATGCCTTGCGGGTCAACACCAGCCTTGAGCTGGCTCTCTAAAAAAAAACCAGAGCCCTCTATCGTGCGTTTAATTTCCGATCCGGTTAGAGAATTGCTTGTGAGTAGGAGCTGGCGAAGAGACTGCTGCTCTTCGGCCCCCCCAAACTGACCGAACACTCGAGAGAGGTTGCTCGGCTCGAGTAACTTCAATAGATGAAAACTGCCCACTTGACCTAAAAGCCTGTTAAATCTCTGTTCTGCGCCCGTCGGGTTGCGTTGTTTTGATTGAGTCTGCTGTTGTCTATCGATTAACGAAAGGACGATTTGTCCCCCGACTACGCTCACCATCAAGCTCACAGCGGTTTGGCCAGATGCAAAACCTGGCGGTAGGGCAAGGCTTTTCGCGCCAAGCATCAATACCGAGCCATCCGGACGATTCGCCACCACACCATTAATGATTTGACCTTCTCTCAAACCTAAACTTTTCGCTTGATCAGGCGCTAGCCGAAGAGCATTAACACCGCCCTCGACATAAACCAGATTAGGTCTGGGTTGAAGATTTACAGATTCCGAGGTCAGCATTGGTCTTAACCTCTAAGGATAACGGACCCAACCTGCATAAGGGTCTTTAGAGGAAGATTTTCCTTTAGGTTGGTCCTTGAAGATCACCTTTTTAATATCATCTACGGCAGGGATCCGCATTTTTTTATTTGCGTACATCCAATTGGGATTAGATCTCCGAAAAACCTTTGGGTTCGCTAAAACAAAAGCCTTTCTCAAGATATCTCGTTTAAATGGGTAGTTGCCCACCGTTTGCTTTATAATCTTATCTAAATAATCTCCCTTTCGAACAAGGTAGGTACCGTCTTCGTTAACATCAATGCCCTCGTTCGCCTCTAGCATCGCTGTCTCAAGATCTTTAATTAGCCTTTTCAGGGCAGAATCTAATTCACTTTGTTTGCGGTCATCTAAGTTTAGATTTAAATCAAAGGGGCTTCGTTGTGCTTCAGCCTCTTCACGTTTTTGTTCTGATGGACCAGGCACGACCGATAACCCCTCTTCGTTAACTTGAGAAGAAGCCTGCACGTCATCAACCGCTACCTTGATGGGGAGCTGGCTACAACCGGTGAAAAGCACAAATACCGATAATACAGCTACCAACCGCTTTACCCAGTTAGAGGTTTTGAGACCATCAAAATGATTAAGATCTTGGCTCATTGAACAAACCTACCCTTCAAAAATTCCGGCATGTGATAAAGGAATCGCTAGCATATCACTATAGTTTAAGCCTGACGCGCCAGCGTAAACACTGATTACCGCACTATTTTCGTACACACTAACCACCTCTGCTAGGGAAACCATATTCAACCCTTTTTCAAGGCCCTCCAACGCCAAACGGTCTTCCTTAGGTGCGATCATAAACCTTTGTCCTTTGAAGACACCTATGTCTCTACCACCAACAATACTGCCATCACCTGCTCTGCCATTAACCATGCTCAAGGCTATTGGTCCATGACACTGCGCTTGTGAGGCAATTATAGGGAATAATGACTCAGACCAAGCTCGTATATCGGTAACCGACGAGTCAGACAGCTGGGTCAGCAGAATCTGAGACTGTTGAGCCGAAACACGAGAGTATCTGGTATTCGACCACAAACTCTCGCCATTTTGCGACATAAGGGAAACCGTCGTTTCGACCAGATACGTTTCAGCGGCTTTTTTCCAGGGCCTGACTGAATTTTTGAACGCCCTTTTTACGGCCAATCTAGAAGCACTTGAAGATACCTCTAAGCTCATATCGCTAGGCCCTTGGTAATGGCCAATATAGTAGGACTCGTAATCCGACTTTTGCTTGTTTTCTTCGTAAATGACCGCTGCACGCGCCAATAGTCCCTGTGCAGATTGAGATCGGATTTTCTCTAGAAATACCTGGTTGGCATGACTGGCCAAATTTAAGGATATCGCGTCTGATGATTGGGGGCTTTCTACCGATAACAAAACCCTTTGCTTACGCATAGACGGTAGATCACAAGCAAGTTCTGTTGAACGAACCAGACTTTTGCGCCCAAATCGTTTTGATTGCGTTGGCGCTTTAACACCAAACAATCTCGAGCCTCTGTCGCCCTTCCCATAGTCAAAGGTCTGGAAACGAAGCTTATCCAGTTGCAGTCGATTATAGACTAACAGCTCTTCTTCAACCGAGCCGGAGCTCGAAATCCACGAATTTGCAGCAATATGCGCTTTATTGTCGAGCGCATACTCCAAAATAGTGCTCTTAAGGCTGGCTAGTACGCTATCAGTGTCCGTTGAATCCGCGAAAACCACCGATTGAAAACTCAAGAAACAAGCCATCGAAAAACAAAAAGATGAGAATCGAGTAGGTAGCACGATACAATCTAGCGCGTTTCATTGCTGGTAATTAGCCGACGCGCCCTTATTTCAGCATCTCGAGTTCTAGACTTCCCTTTTCGATCTCCGAGATAATTCTGAATAATCTCTTCAACCGTCCTTTGGTCTAGTGACAGCTTTGTTTCGTAGGTTTCAGCTCCTATCGGAGTAATACTCACTAAGCGCGCCCCATAAATCACCCCTTCTACCCTGGCCTTGAGCTGGTCTTCGGAAAGCGCGAAGTCAACAAGGTTGTCCGACGCATCTATCCATTGTCCGTACACCTGCTCCGTAAGCGACCGATAAGCATCTAATTTAGATGCTTTTATCGCCATGAGTCTCTGTTGAGCCTCTGTATCTCCTTTTTGGCTAGCTATTACCGCATATCCTGTAGCTGTGATGCCTTTGGCTGATCCAGGCGCTACGACTGGGTAGTGTTGATTAACTCGCTGAGAAGTGGAAATACAACCACTTGAAATGCAAACGAAGAGGCCTGCTAAAGTAAACCAAACTATGAATTTTCTATCTTTTCTTCTCAAAGCCAAACGCCTCGAGGACTGCTGTGATTTCATCTAAAGAACGACCCATTCTTTTTAAACACTCATAGAACTTATCGGATAACTTCGCGAATTCTTGAATTTAAGCATCCCCGTGTTTTAGGGATTTTTCGTGTCTCTAGTCAAGCCAATTTATATCGGCACGGATAATGCAATATTAGCCTTGAAAAGAACGTGTTTTGACAGAAACACCGCAAATAATTGGTATTTTAAGGGCAGTAATGGCCGTAGCATCATTCACAATGTCGGATCTTCGACATTTTTCAGGAAATATTTCCTGGTCTTCTTTGGCCATGCCAACGGTTGTACTCATTGTACTTGCAATGCTCGTGCTCCCGATGCCCCCCATAATGTTAGATATTTTTTTCACTTTTAACATATTGCTTGCACTGTTAATTATCATGGTCGGGCTCAATAGCGCCGAACCTTTAGATTTTTCGGCTTTCCCACCCATTATCTTGTGGTCAACCATGTTGAGGCTTGGCTTAAATGTAGCCTCCACCCGGGTTGTATTGCTCGAGGGCCATCAAGGTGGCGCTTCTGCCGGAAAGGTCATCGAGGCCTTTGGTGAAGTTGTCGTTGGCGGTAACTATGTCGTCGGATTTATCGTTTTTTCGATCATAATGATTATCAACTTTATCGTAATCACCAAAGGCGCCGGAAGAGTCTCAGAAGTCATCGCTCGATTTACCCTGGATGCCTTGCCAGGAAAGCAAATGGCCATCGACGCCGACCTAAACGCAGGAATTATCGATCAAGATGCCGCACGAATACGTCGAGCACAGGTCTCTCAGGAGTCTGATTTCTTTGGTTCGATGGACGGTGCATCCAAGTTCGTCAGGGGCGATGCCGTCGCCGGCCTGCTCATACTTCTAATTAATTTAATCGGTGGGCTAACCATCGGTTTAACTCAGTACGATCTATCCTTTGAAGAAGCAGCACGAGTCTACGTGTTACTCGCCATCGGAGATGGCTTAGTTGCCCAGATACCCGCGATTATTCTTTCCCTAGGAACGGCAGCTATCGTTACCAAGGTAACGACTTCAGAGTCAATGCCTGACCAAGCCGCGAGCCAACTGGCCAACCCAACCGCTTTTTATATTGCCGGTGGCATACTTGTTTTCCTGGGAATCCTCCCAGGCATACCTTGGATTTTTACTATCATAGGTTTATTCGCTCTAGGACTCGGTTACCTGTCAAAAAATTATCAACCGCCAGTTATTGAACGAAGCCTTGAATCAGGCGATCCAGATGCAGCAGAGACAGTTCAGGGCGAAGACATTCTAGAGCTCGACTGGGATGACGCGGGTCAAGTAGACGTTGTGAGCCTAGAACTTGGTTATGGTTTGATACCGATGGTTGATTCAGATGGTGGCGGAAGGCTACTCAACCGAATAAAGGTATACGCAAAAAACTATCTTCGGAAATGGGATTTCTTTTACCGGCGATCAGAATTCGAGACAACCTGGACAACCCGCCCGATACCTACAAGATCGTTATAAACGGGTCAACCCGGGGAACAGGGAATATCCAAGCAGGTAAAGAACTAGCCATAAACCCCGGCCACGTTCTAACCGAAATAGACGGTATTCCAGGCAAAGATCCGGCCTTCGGTCTCGAGGCTGTCTGGATCGATCCTGCTGATAGCGAGTATGCTCAAGCATCGGGCTACACAGTAGTAGATACTGCTACCGTTATGGCGACTCATTTAAACAGCGTCATTAAAGAAAACGCCGATGAATTAATGACTTATGACGTAGCGCAGGAACTCATCAATAAGATTGAAGAAAATTCTCCTAAGCTGATAGAGGATTTTATTCCTGAAAAGCTACCTCTAGGTACGGTTGTCAGGGTCCTGCAGAACTTACTTAAAGAGGGTGTACCGCTAAGGGACATGAGAACCATACTTGAAACACTCGCTGAAGAGTGTGTCAAAACACAAGAAGCAAATGAATTAAGCGCTTTGGTAAGATCCAAGCTCGGCAGACTCATACTTCAAGACTTAATTGAGCTAGAGGAGACATTGTCTGTGATGACCCTGGAACCTAGTTTAGAGCAATTGTTGAGTGAGTTGGTGGTGCGCGCTGAAAGCATGGACGACATAGCCTTAGAACCCAACCTTGCCGAAGGTTTATTCAATTCGATTCGAGAGAATATGGAATTAATGGAGCAAGAAGAAGCCCCTCCTGTTCTCGTGGTTTCTCCAATACTTAGACCTTGGCTGGCGAGGTTACTAAGAAGAAGCTCAAAGGATTTAACAGTACTTTCATATACAGAACTGCCTGATGACCAGTCTATTCGGGTTGCCTCTTCAGTAGAGGTTAATCTTTCGCAAACTAGCGAGTCTGACGCAGATCAGGACACAAGTGACGACGGAATTTGATGACCGATAACAAAGGAACTAATGATGGAACTCAAAAGATTCATAGCTGATAACTCGAGAGAGGCACTGTTACAGGTGAAGCAGCAGCACGGGGAAGACGCCCTTATTATTTCAACGAATAAGGTTGGAAAGAAAACCGAGGTAAAATGCGCTATCGAGGACTCCAAAGATAATGAAAAAGATAAACGTAAGGCCCTACATATCTCAAAACCAGAAGACCAAGACTCTAAAAAAATCGATTTAGCACAACGAAAAACAGCCAACAAAAAAGAAGAGGGCTATCGAAACGAGATTTCGAACATGGAGTTTTCCGAGCAGCTTGGGAGAATTGTGAGTAAATCGGAATCAAAGAGGCCCTCAAAATCTCCGGATGTCAACGAGCTGATGAAGACCATTCAAGAGGATCTATCAGATCTTAGAAACAAGCTAGAAAAACAAGCGACCACGGTCACGCCCATTAGTAAGGCTCGATCTGCCTTAAGCGCTTTTAGTTCAAGAGAAAAATTTATAGAGGGACGAACTCAATTAGCCGACTCTATTGGCAGCCTCCTGACGCAGGATCTGTCCAAACAGCAAGACTGGACAGGCATCAACATCTTTTTTGGTATGCCTGGCTCTGGAAAATCTAAAACCATTGAATCGCTTATATCTGGCCTAAAACAAGAAAAAAACGATAACGAATCGGTAGTGATAGAGTTTATCCCTACTGAAACAGAACTCTCCTGCTCTTTTAGTAACTTAATGAATCTTAGTCAACGGAGTAACATAGCTTACTTTCGAGAAAAAAATATTAAAGATCTCCTTATTAGATTAGGCAGGTTCGACTCCAGAAGCTGCATTTTTGTCGAAACATCCTATGAAAATCTTAATATAACTAGAGGGATTCCAGCTACAATCCAGGGAAAAGAGATCAAACAATTTCTTTGTTTAGCAGCTGATTCTTCTCCTGCTGTTCTACAAAATTTTGTTTCAGTTTCCCCTAATCTGCTCCAGTCCATCATCATGACAAGAATGGACCTAGTAGCCGATATAGACGACCTACTAACCGTCCTAGCCGAATTTTCCGCTTCAATAAGCGGAGTGCACAATGAGGGTAGTAAAAAGGTGCTCGCTTCTGTAGATTTGTCTCCCGAAAACTCGATTGAGAAAGAACCTCTAAGCCCCCCGGCATAGGAAATCGCTATATATGGAAGCTAATACCTCGCAAGCTACCGTCATTGGTATTGCGTCTGGCAAAGGCGGAGTGGGAAAATCCACAGTTGCCGTAAACCTAGCGCAGGCTTTCGCAAATCAAGGACAAAAAACCACGCTACTCGATGCAGATTTAGGCTTGGCAAATGCACAGATCCTGCTAGGCCTAGATGCACCATACAACATTGGCGATGTGATAAACGAAAAGAAAACGATAAACGAAGTTATAGTCCATGGTAACGATAACTTTTCCTTGATCCCAGGTGCTTCAGGAGACCCGGCCCTAGCTAACATTTCTCCTTTAATCGCAAAATCATTGATCGACAACATCAAATCTGAAATTGATGCTTTAGATGTCCTTATTATTGATTGCGCAGCAGGATTAGCCGAATCCAATTTAGCCTTTCTTGACTCTTGCGACATGAAGATAATCGTGGTCCAAGACGAACCAGCCTCTATTGCCGATTGCTATGGCGTCATCAAAATCGAGAGCAAAAAAAATCAAATGGAAAATATCTTTGTTCTACCAAATCGGGTAAAAAATCAGAGCGAGGGAAAAAAACTATTCGACAAACTCAATCAGGTTTGTATGAAATTTCTCGAAGAACCCGTATATTATATCGATTCGGTAGTGGACGATAACCTTATTTCAAATTTGTCTAGGAAGAGAGAGAGTTTATTTACCAAGCATCGAAGCAGCTCAGCGGCTTCCAATTTTAATAACCTTGCGGATAAAATTTCTGAACTCAATGCCCCCAAAGCAGTACCATAGTATTTACAAAACTAAAGAACATTTGAAATAACCATGGCTGACATAAAAGCTTATTCTGATAATACCGATGCAAATGTTAGTGACCACTATACGCTCGTAAAAAGAATAGCGTATCATTTACGCACAAGGTTGCCCTCGACAATTTCAACAGAAGATCTCATACAAGCAGGTATGGAGGGTCTAATTCACGCCGTAAGGGCATTCGATAAATCTCGCGGCATCGAGTTCGAGCTGTTCGCCAAAACTCGAATTAGGGGTGCCATGCTCGATGAGGTCAGAAGAATCTCGTATTCAACCAGATCTGCAATTACCATCAAAAGAGAACAAGACGGTGCCACCTCTACCTTAACTAAGAAATTGGGCAGATTACCCAAGAATAGTGAAATCGCAGATTACTTAGACAAAGACCTTCAAACCTACGAAAAAGAAAGGGTAATCGCAGAAGGAGTAGACATAGTGAGCAGTGAAACGGCCACTGTTCAATACGAAGAATTTAGTGAGCCTGAGTCTGGGCCCGATGAAGCGCTAGAAAAATCTGAGCTGATTACTTTATTAGCAGAATCAATAGAAAAGCTGCCCGAGAGGGCACAAACTGTACTAGCCCTCTACTATCAAGAAGAAATGAACTTAAAAGAAATCGGGGCTATATTGGACGTTTCAGAGTCCAGGGTAAGCCAAATACTATCGGAAACCGCATCAAAACTTCGCAAGTTAATGGGGTGATTAAGGCTTTCTGAAATCGCAAGAGGCGTTAAAATGGCAAATAGAATAAATGGAGTAAAGCGATGGGCCTGTTTAAAGGTTTAACTGCTTCAAAAGAGAGACAAAAAGCCAAAGCTTTTTATGAAAAAGCCTTAGACCTATCCGGAAATCCGCGGGAAACCAGAAGAGTGAAAGCGATCATTGGCAATCGCACTAAAGCGTTTTTGGATATGACTTTTGTAGAAGGCGCCAAAAAAACCGAAAGTCACCAACAAGCACTAGCTCAAGCCCAGGCAACTGGAAAACCTCAACCGCAAGAACCCTTTTCTTCGGCATACAAACAAGTCAAAACCTTAAGCGGTACAATCTGGGTTTATATACCCCAACAAACTACAAATAAGGTTTTCGATTTAGGCAGCAAATATCAATTGGAATTGATTACCAAAAGCCAAGCAATCGAAGTAGGGCAATCGATCGCAGATGAATTAACCACTACCCTAGAACTGGATCACCCTATCGAAGCCTTGACGTTTTTGGCAGAACCTAAAACGGTCATTAGCGACGGCGCTTCTGATATTGAGGCTACCGGCGATGGCTCAGAGGATTGAGAAGACTAACCTAGCGAACAATTCCTTTACTAATTAGTACAAGGTGCTTCCGCGCTGCCGTTAGCGCTCTGGATACAGATTGTTCATATGAAAACACTTTATCAATCTGACGCCCAGATGCGTCTTTCTTATCTTGTATAGCGCCACTGACACCCTGATATTGATAGTTACACCAATTCATGACTTTGTCTCGGCTGCTACCATTAATGGACATCACCAAACAATTATATTGAATATGGTACCTAATTAAAGGAAGCGCCTTGCCTGGGGGCTCAAAAAGCGATTGTGCGCGCCGCACCCGAATTTTTAGATGATTCTTGATTTGTTCAAAAGCGGCGGAGGTATTCAGATACTTGGGCACTTTGAGATAAATAAATTCTGTATTTGAGTCTCTTGAAAATCCTCGCTCTAACCTTTCCATTTCTCCTCTAGTCAAAACCGATACCGGTTCCTCAAAGAACAATTGTTGATGAGCTCTCCACCATTTATCGAATTGAACCGACAACAAAGAATCCAAATCCCATTTCTTATAAAACGATCGGTCGACTCTGATGACTTGTCCCGATAACTTAATCTGCTGCTGTTCTAACTCTAAACAGAGTTTTAAGTGTCTCCACCACCAACGATATTTAGCGATTTGAAATTCACGTTCATCACTCATTTCTCCAACCCCTTGAATCGGGTCGATCACGCTATAAGTCAAAAGCCTTCCAGTACTCAGTTTTCGAGTTTTAGCGGGGAAAAGGAGCTTATTAATACGTAAAAGCAATAGAATTCAGTGAAACACTTTCATTAATCATGTTAAACTTACATGTTTCACACCTAAAAGTATAGCCCTGTGGATAACTTTTTATCAAATTGTTAGCCTGGTAACTATATGAATTATATATTAAAAATTCATCAACTTTTTAAGCAATCTTTTTATCTTGATGATTGTCAAAAACTAACACACCATCCTCAAAAGACAACTGCGGTATTTTTTCACTTTCGGCATAGTAGTCTTGAATGTTTGCCCAAGGCTCCTGATTTCCCTGTTTAGGCAATCGAGAAGTGCCTCTTTTCATGTAGCCAGGAGCGGGGTCATCAGGGTCAATAAAGGCTTTTCCATTCATGCCTAAATCGTCTTTTCTCAGTCTTGGCGTACACTGTCGCGCACCAATTTGATCCAAATGTCCCCTAGACCACACAATTCTACTCCCGTTGCTGAAACAACAATATCTGCTTCTAGGGTTTGGCCAGATTTTAATAATATTCCGACTTAATTTCGTTACTCATATTCTAATTCTCTCGGTTTTTGACTCTAAATATATCTATTTTGTCTATGCATTCTAGGCTTTGGTTTTACTATTAGACAAATCGAGCTCACACCTTATCGCTTCCATCAGCTTTGCAGCCTGCAACGCCCTTATCTTCTCTAATGCGCTGCCCGCCCACATGCTTTGGTATTCTCCTTCACCGCTATCACTCGCTAGTTTGCGAAGCATAGACGTCATCATATTTTGAGCTGGAAAAGGCAAAATAGCTTTGTTTTCCATCAATTTTATGAAGAGATTATCGATTCCACGGGCTCTCCTCCCCGAAAAAGATTTCGTGAACTTTGTGCCCCTCTGAGACTCATTTAATAAAAACCATCTATAGGTCTCAACCGTACCGGCCTCATCACAACACAGGAAAGCGGTACCCAACTGTGCCGCTATAGCCCCTCTCTGGATACAAGCCGCCACATCGAAACCATTCATAATGCCCCCTGCAGCTACCAAGGGTATCTCAACCTCTCCAGAAAGGCTCTCTAAGAGGTCTGAGAGGCAAAGCTCATCATCTCCCTGATTTTCGTCAAAGGTTCCCCTATGCCCGCCAGCCTCTATCCCCTGGGCCACTATAAAATCCGCACCCACCACCTGTATAGTAGTCGCCTCATCCAGATTAGTCGCAGTTACGCCAACAAAAATGCCCAAGGCGCGCGCTTTCTCCAGAATTTCTCTTCTCGGCAACCCAAAATGAAAAGTAAGGATTTCCGGCCGATGCTTCCAAATTACATCTAACTGGTCGTCTAAATCCGGTAGAAAGGCTCGGCAGGAATGTTTATTTCTA
>CAZYHH010000046.1:0-14656 GCA_964647295.1 uncultured Pseudomonadales bacterium | reverse complement strand
TAAAATCCGCGCTGATTATCCAACTCAGCAAACAAGCTCTTAAGCCCATTATGCCCATTAGCACCTCCACCATACTTTAGCTTTATAACACCTGGTAAGAAGGCCATTTCATCGTGGACAACCAACGTTTCTCCAAGAGAGATTTGAAAATATTCGCTTACGGATCTAACAGACAAACCACTTTGATTCATGAAAGTCGCAGGCTTAAGCAATAGGCAATCTACGCCTTCTATAGATGCTTTAGCGAGCCATCCCTTCAGTTTTGGATTTTCTTTAAATTTAGCATCGTAGGAACTGGCCAAACTGTCCACCCAATTTACACCAACGTTATGCCTCGTCTGTTCATACTCTTTACCGGGATTACCCAACCCCACGATCATCCTTAGACGCGACATTTTATAAAATGTTAATCATCCGAGCCTTCGCTTTCACCACTACTTTCCGAGGAATCTGAATCAGTCTCATCGGCTTCGATTCCATCTTCACTAGAAATTTCCATATCTTCATCTAGTTCATCGAGACCTCCCCGTTTAACACTCACTGTCACCACGGATACGTCTCTATCTGATTCGCCAGAACTTAGAGCAACAACAGAAACGTTATCTGGGATAGCTAGATCACTTAGGTGCAATGAATCGCCAACATCCAATTCAGCGACATCGACCTCGATTGACTCAGGCAAATCAGCAGGTAAGCAACTTATCTCAACTTCAACTAGGTTATGCGTAACAAGCCCTCCACCTAACTTAACGCCAACACAGCTTTCCTCATTGATGAAGTGCAAAGGTATACTCACAGTAAGTTCCTGATCCTCTCTCACTCGCAAAAAATCGACATGAAGCACCTTACCTGTATCAGGACTCCTATGGAGATCCCTCAAAACCACCTGTTGAGATTTCCCATCCACCGAGATATTTAAAATCTGCGAATAAAAAGTCTCTGACTGCATTACTTTTGAGAGTTCATTAAGATTGAGGGTTAGATTCTGTCCTTCTTCAGCAGCCCCATACAAAACCGCTGGAATCTTGCTCTCTAATCTTCTCAAACGACGACTCGCAGATTTACCAACCGTCGTCCGAATTTCGGCATTAAGCTCTAATGCTGCTGACATTCTATATCTCCAATATATCTCTTTACTAACACCGCGACACGCCCAAACCAGAAGTAGGAGCTATCTAAACATCGCACTAATCGACTCTTCATTACTAACCCGTCGTATCGACTCAGCCAGCAAATTAGCCAAACTAAGTTGGTGTATTTTACTACACTGCTGTGCTTTTTCATTCAACGGTATCGTATCCGTTACTACAATTTCATCCAGCTCAGAACTTGATATTCGATCAATCGCACTACCAGAAAAGACCGCATGCGTAATATAGGCTACAACTTTTACAGCCCCCTCTTCTTTCAGTGCAGCCGCGGCCGTACATAGAGTCCCTGCAGTATCGACTATATCGTCAACTATAATACAAGTCTTTCCCGACACATCACCAATAACAGACATTACTTCAGTTTCATTTGCCCTTGGTCTTCGTTTATCAATGATCGCTAAATCTAAATCCCCTATTTGCTTTGCAATCGCTCTAGCACGAACAACACCACCAACATCGGGGGCGACTACTATCGGTGCAGCATAATCTTTCATCAATATATCGTCGACCAAAACAGGGGAACCATAAACGTTATCGACCGGTATCGTGAAAAATCCTTGAATCTGATCGGCATGTAAATCCACAGTAAGAATTCTATCAATTCCTGTTGTACTAATGATATCCGCAACCACTTTTGAGCTAATCGCAACCCTAGCAGACCTTGGTCTTCTATCTTGCCTGGCGTATCCATAATAAGGAATAACAGCAGTTATTCTCTGAGAAGATGCTCTATGAAGAGCATCTGCCATAATTAACAATTCCATTAAGTTGTCATTGGTGGGTGGACAAGTAGATTGCAATAGAAAGACATCCTTTCCCCTTACATTTTCGTGAATTTCAACGTTCACCTCACCATCGCTAAAACTACCGACATCAGCCCCTCCAAGCTCTACACTTAGCTCTTCAGCCACTCTAGAGGCCAAAGTCGTATTAGAACGACCAGTAAACAACATCAAGTTAGCCAACTTTATTCCCTTTTAATAAGCGAAATTAACCGAACTCCAACACATCACATCCATTTAATGGCTGGGGTGGCAGGATTCGAACCTGCGCATACTGGGATCAAAACCCAGTGCCTTACCGCTTGGCGACACCCCATTTGCTCCATTAAACGCTAAAATAAGATCCTGACACTATTGCCCAAACAGACAATGAAAAACGAGGGACAATTTTCCGCGTCATTAACAAAACTGTCAATTACTCTAAACATCAAATTAATCAAAATATTTACGTATCGATAGTCAAAATCACCTCTATGTTTCCTGATGAGGCTTTAATTTTTTTAGGGATATTTTTGTCTTCGCTAGTAATAAATCTATCATAAAAAATGCTCCATCCTGATTGCTCAAAAGAAACCAACACACCCTCAGTATCTATAACAGCGGCTTCACATTTTTGTTTAGGGACCGGCTTACCAACGACCCAAAAAGTCATAGCTTCGAGTGGCAAAGACACGCCAAAATCTCTTTCCATCATCCGATTAGAATAACGAGTCATTCCACTACTTTTCGGATCGTATATAAAAAGTTGGTCTTGTTCTATTCTTACTTGATTTTGAACCAAGCCTCCTAATGAGCGGAAATATATGATGCCGTCTCCTGATGTTCCGACAAACCTATAACGCAACGCCCAGCGCTCACCTGGAAAGGAAATAAAGAGCTTCCCGCTCAATACCATCCCCTCATTGGTCGGTTTTATTAGCTCTATATTAGAACAAGCTACAAAAATGCTTGGCGCCAAAAGACAAATCAGCCCACTAAAAAAAGCCTTCCTACTCCATTCTGTTATCATTACCGTTCTATGCATATTATTTCTTACTCATGAGCGTAGCTATATACGGTTTGAATTATCGAACGGCACCAGTAGAAATTCGGGAGAAGACCGTAGTGCCAGATGAAACTCTAGAGCTGAACCTGCATAAAATCAAAAACCAATTACCTGAGATCAAAGAAATTTTTATAGTTTCTACATGCAACAGGACGGAATTTTACTACTTTTCTGAAGAAGATGCTTCTTCAGCTATTACAAAATGGTTATCTAAATACGGAGGTATTAAGGAAACTGATCTCCAGAAAATTACATATCTATATTCTAACGAGGAAGCCGCACGCCATTTAATCAGGGTCGCCGCAGGCCTAGATTCTCAAGTGTTGGGCGAACCACAGATTTTGGGTCAGGTACGAAATTCTTTCGAGCGGGCCAAAAGCGCAGGCACTATTGACGACAAGCTTAGTCTATTCTTCAAGGTTAGCCTAAAAGCCGCAAAAAGTATCCGGTCAGAAACCAAAATAGGCCATAATCCAATTTCAGTGGCTTATTCAGCAGTCTTTCTAGCAGGAAAAATCTACGAAAACCTTGAATCAAAGAGCGCCTTGCTAATAGGAGCTGGGCAAACTATTGCACTCGTGACACAGCATCTCAAGGGAGCAGGCATTGAAAACATCACGATCGCAAATAGAACACTAAAACATGCCGAGGAACTGGCCCAACTATATCAAGTAAATGCTATACAATTATCGCAAATCAACGACCACCTTAACGAGATAGATATTGTCATCTCATCTACCGGCGCCCCACAAACAATACTAAAAAAAGACGACATAGAAACTACAATGAAGACTAGAAAACGTACGCCGATGCTTATTGTTGATATCGCGGTGCCAAGAGATATTGAAAGTTCCATAGAAGAGATCCCTAACGTATATCTTTATACGATCGACCACTTAACAGAGGTAATTAGCTCAAATTTAGAAAAACGAAAAAAGGCCGCTGAAACAGCAGAAGAATATGCTCTATCAGGCTCCCAAACTTACCTAAAAGAAAAAAGGGTTCATGCAGGGAAGGCTATACTGCGAAGGTACAGAGAAAACGTGGAAATTATCAGACAGCACGAGCTCGAAAAAATAAGTAACATCATTATTACTCAAGAAAACCAAACTAAAATAATAGAAGAGCTCAGTCACACGCTAACAAACAAACTGACCCATGATATGACCGTCTTGTTAAGATCAGCTATCGAGGAAAACAAGCCTGACATCCTAGAAGAATTAAAAGAAATCTATTCTTCAAAAAAACAAAAGAACTACAACTCAGAACGAGATGCTAGGAATAAAAATGAGCCTCTCTAGTTCTATCTTAATAAAGCTAGCGGAATTGAAGAATCGATTCGAAGAACTTTCTCGATTACTATCTGAACCTCAAACAATGAGCGATAGAGTAATGTTTACCCAATACTCTAAAGAATATTCAGAAATAGAACCAGTGGTCATTAACTACGTAAAATTTCTAAAAATCGAAGGTGAGATTACCGACAACAAATCTTTAATCTTAGAAGAAAACTGCGATAAAGAGCTAAAAGAACTAGCAGAAGAAGGTATTAGAAACTCTGAACTAGAGTTAAAAGAATTGGCGGATCAAATTCACATACTACTTATCCCGAAAGATCCCAACGATCACTCAAACGTATATTTAGAAATCAGAGCAGGGACAGGTGGTGACGAAGCTGCAATTTTTTCAGGTGACTTATTCCGGATGTATCAAAAATACTGCGAGTCCAAAAGCTGGAAACTAGAAGTTATAACCGAGAGGGCTGGAGACCATGGAGGATTTAAAGAAATTATTTCAAAAATAGATGGCCAATCGGTTTTTAGTAAGCTCAAGTTCGAATCAGGCGCTCACAGAGTACAGAGAGTTCCAGAAACGGAAAGCCAAGGTAGAGTCCATACCTCAGCTTGCACAGTTGCAATCATGCCGGAAGTAGATGAAATCAACGAAATTGAAATCGATAAAAAAGACATTCGTGAAGACACGTTTCGTGCCTCTGGTGCAGGAGGGCAACATGTAAACAAAACTGATTCTGCTATTCGATTAACACATTTGCCCTCCGGAACAGTTGTAGAATGTCAGGACGAAAGATCTCAACACAAAAATCGAGCGAGAGCGCTTTCTCTACTCCAGGCTAAGCTCCTTGATACAGCTAAAAATCAACAACAAGCCGAACAAGCAGAAAATCGGAAATCTCTAGTTGGTTCTGGGGATCGATCTGAAAGAATCCGAACATACAATTTCCCTCAGGGGCGAATCACGGACCACAGAATCAATTTAACACTCTACAAATTGGATGAGGTTATAGAGGGTGCATTAGATCCTTTAATCGAACCATTAATTCAAGAATATCAAGCAGATCAGTTGAAAAACTTAAGCGACAAATAATGCCAACGATTGGAAATTGGTTGCAAAAAAATCAAAATATATACCGTCAAGAGCTACGTCTTCTAGCAAGCAACTTCTTAGGCCTTTCTAAAGCTCAATTGATTACACGTTGTTGCGAAGATATAACTCCAGAACTAATTGACTACCTAACCCACAACCTGAAAGAGCTAAAAATGGGGACCCCCTTTTTTTATCTATATGGTAATCGAGAATTTTGGAGCATGGACTTCGAGGTGAATAGAGATGTTCTTATTCCTCGTCCCGAAACCGAACTTGTGGTTGAAAAAGCCATTAAAGTTGTAAAACGCAATGGAAGAGTGCTGGAGCTTGGTACTGGCAGTGGTGCCATATCAGTTGCTCTGTCCAAAGAAAGGCCGGACCTCAATATTGTAGCAACCGATGCTTCTGTCAAAGCGCTAAAAGTTGCTCAACGAAATATCAATAAACAACAGTGCAAAGTAGGGCTCATCGCATCAGACTGGTTCGAAGGGGTCAGAGGTAATTGGGATGCGATCATATCCAATCCCCCTTATATAGCTGAAAATGACCCATATCTGCTCAACCTAAAAAAAGAACCTTCGATGGCTCTAGTTGCCGGCATATCAGGTTACGAAGCACTTTTTAGGATCATAGGTGAAGCCCATCACCATCTTAAAAAAAACGGTTGCCTTATTCTGGAGCATGGGTTCGATCAAGCTGAAAAAATAAAACGAAAATTGGTTAGTGCTAGTTTTTATGACGTGACTTCATATAAGGATTTAAACGAAATTGATCGAATAACAATCGCTAAAAAATCCCCAATTAACCAACATGGATGATACCGAACTACTTCGTTACAGCCGACAAATCATGCTCCCCGAGATCGATGTTTCGGGGCAGGAGAAGCTTAAAAGTGCAAAGGTACTAGTATTGGGGGTCGGGGGATTAGGCAGCCCTGTTGCTCTTTATCTAGCCGCCTCAGGAATCGGAACTTTGGTTCTAGCAGATGACGATAACGTCGAGACCTCGAACCTCCAACGTCAAATCGTCCATTCTCAAGACACTATCGGCATGAACATAGCCAGATCTGCACAATTATCACTGAAAAAATTAAGCCCATTACTAGAAACAAAGCTAGTTCAACATCGCATGAATCATAACGAGTTGAAGGGCCTGATCCCATCAGTCAACCTAGTAGTCGATTGTAGCGATAACCTTGAAACTCGGTATTTGATCAACGAAGTATGTTGGAAAAACAAAAAACCATTAATTTCAGGAGCTGCCATAAGATGGGAGGGCCATCTCTCTACGTTTGATAGCTCCAACCTAGAATCTCCCTGTTACCGTTGTCTATACCAAAACGACAGTGATGGAGAAAATCTGAGTTGCTCTGAAAATGGAGTCGCATCCCCTCTAGTGGGTATAATCGGCACAATGCAGGCGATGGAAGCAATCAAGATCTTATCTGGAGTTGGCCAATCTCTAATCGGAAAGGTGATGTATTATGATGCAAAACATAATGACTGGAAAAAATTCAACCTAACTCGGGCACCAAATTGTCCGACCTGTTCAAATTAAAACCAAAACCATCCGCCAATTCATCTAATAATGTAATTTTCACTGATTCCATGTCAATTTTCTGGAAATTGGCCATTTGAGTAACTGAAATATCTAATAAACCACATGGATTTATTCTAGAAAATGGTTCGAGACTCATATCTACATTAAGGCTCATTCCATGATAAATCCTGCCTCGGGTTACTCTTAGACCAAGTGCTCCTATTTTCTTCCTTTCAACGTACACACCCGGCGCACCCTCAATTCTATTTGCTTGGATAGAAAACTTGGAAAGGCACCCAATCATACTTGTTTCAATTCCAAGTACCAATTCCCGTATATTTAGAGACATTCTTTTTATATCCAATAAAAGATAAACCGTTAATTGACCTGGACCATGATAAGTCACCTGCCCGCCACGGTCGGAATAAGATATGGGAATGGCTCCAGGAGAAAGCAAGTGTTCTTCTTTCGCTGACTGCCCCATTGTAAAAACAGGCAAATGTTCAGTCAGCCATATTTCGTCTGCAGATTCTGAGTTTCTTGCGCGAGTATAATCACGCATTTGATCAAATACTGGTAAATAATCCGTTTTACCCAGATCTCTCACTACCACTCGTCTCATTACAAAACCATCTTTACGCCATCAAGCCTCATAAGTGAACGATGCAACTCTTCCAGTTGTTTCTCGCTTTCAACAACCACATCTAGGTGATAAGAAACATAGTTACGATTCTTGCTATATTTCAAATGGATATCTTTATCCGACATTCTTTCAAACTGATTCTTACTCAGACGATAAATATCTTCATAGGAAATTTTATCGGCAGCACCAATAACTTTAATTGGGTAAGAACATGGAAATTCTATTTTTGGTTCCATTAAACTATTCTTTAATTAGTCTAAAAATAACAACCAAAAGTAATCCGCTAATCGACTAAAAAAATCACCTTGCTCATGATCATCTATAGAAACGATGGAAGTCTTATACAGAATTTCTTTTCCTTTCTTCAACACTAACTCGCCAACGATCGCCCCTTTTAATATTGGAGCCTCAATTACCTTTGGAATGCTCATCTCAGCCTCCATGTTTTCATAAACGCCCCGAGGCAGCGTTATAGACAGCCCTCCATTGATCCCTAAAGAAATAGTCTTTTCTTGACCGTAGAACAACGGTGCTGTTTTCAATACCTCACCTGCTTCATAAACGTTAATCGTTTCAAAATTCCTAAACCCGTAAGTGAGCAATTTCTGAGACTCTTGAACTCTTGCATCATCACTCTCCATACCCATAACCACACTTATTAGCCTCATATCGTTTCGTTTGGCCGAAGCAATCAAACAATATCCGGCCGCTCTGGTGTAACCGGTTTTCACACCATCGACCGAGCGATCGTATCTCAAAAGCCTATTTCGATTCGGCTGCTCAATATTATTGAATTTAAATCCACGCTCTGAGTAAAGCTCATAATGCTTTGGATACTTCCTGATCAGATCAACTGTCAAAATCGCTAAATCACGCGCCGAGCTAAAGTGCTCCGAATCTGGCAAGCCAGTCGAATTCACAAACTGGCTATTTGTCATACCCAGCTCCGCAGCCTGGGCATTCATCATTTGAGCAAAAGAACTCTCATCACCTGCGACGAATTCCGCCAAAGCAATCGAAGCATCATTTCCTGACTGAATCACCACTCCTCTCATCAAGTCAGACAAAGCAACGTGCGTTCCCTCTCGAATGAACATTTTAGAGCCCTGAGCTCTCCACGCCTTTACACTTACAGGTACTTGATCATCTGCCGAAACAACGCCCTGCTTGATCTGTTTCTCTACTATGTAACTTGTCATAATCTTAGTTAGGCTGGCCGGCGGATTTTTTTCGTCGGCTTGATACTCAGCAATCACTTTTCCGGTGGTTGCATCAACCAATATATAAGAAGAAGCTTGAATACTGGGTACAGGAGGAACTAAAGACCACGTCACAGAAAACCACGGCAGCAGGATGAAAATCAAAACAAAATAACTCTTTATCATTCGTGCTATTTCCTATTCAGCCTTATTTAACTCGTTACGAAAATCTATCGGCACGAGCCGATAATTCGGCACATCCATGAGCTTAACTAGTGCCTCGAGCCTGTCTACTTCATCACCTTCTTGAACGGGGCCTATCCTTACAAAATATTTGGAATTTACAAGAACGTCTATGCTCAAAAGAACAGGCCCGGAGGATATCAGCCCTCGCATATTTTCCATAAATTCACGCGCTGTTCTTTGCTCGTTAAATTCTCCAACCTCTAACGCATATATTTTTTTTTCAACCTGACTGTCAACAATTTCTATCTTAACGCGGGCTAATCCTTTTTCGTAAAACCCCAGCTGAATCGCCGCAGCAACCGACAGATCGATCAGTCTGTCCTTATGAAAAGGGCCCCTATCATTAACCCTCACAACAGTACTTTTCCCATTCTCCATGTTTTGTACCCGCACAAAAGCCGGCAAGACCAAGCTTCGGTGGGCAGCTGATAAAGCGTACATGTTAAAAGTCTCGCCATTTGAAGTTTTTCTGCCATGAAATTTCTTTCCATACCAGGATGCTAGACCGATCTCACTGTATCCCTTGTTGTCAGAAAAAACATTGTAAACATTACCAAAAACCTTATATGTCGAAGGATTACCCATCTTACTCCTGGCTTCACTATTCGAAATATCGACGCGCAACTCTAACATCTCGCGTATTTGCCCATCAGACAGCTCAGGACCGGAGTCTATCTGAGCATCCCGACTAAATTCCGTATCAATAGCAACACAACCACCCAACAAAAAAATATTCATCTGGAGAATAATTTTTCTTTTTAAGAGGCCAGCTATTTTGACAATTCCATGTACTTTTCTCTCAATGCCTGGCTTAGCTGATATACCGCCAACGCGTACATACTACTGTGGTTGTATCTTGTAATGACATAAAAATCACTTAGACCAAGCCAGTATTCTTCGCCGCCCTCGGCTTGCATTAAAAACAAGGCTACCTCTGTAGTATCTGCCAAAGAGCTTTTTATCCCCTTCTCCCTTAACTCCCCAGCCGAGACAGTAGGCTTGAGCGAGTAGTTTGCTGAAATCGAGCCTTCAAAATCACCCTGTTTGTAACCCCTGACAATAACTGGACCATCTCCTTGCCAACCGTGTTCAGAAAAATAATTTGCGACACTTCCTATCGCATCAGCTTTGTTATTCCAGATATCTTTAAAACCATCGCCGTCGAAATCTACCGCATAAGCTTGATAGCTCGATGGCATAAACTGCCCATAACCCATTGCACCAGCGTATGATCCCTTTAAGCTTAAAGGATCAAGCTTTTGGCTTCTGGTTAAAATCAGATACTCGGTCAATTCTCTACGAAAAAAATCAGCGCGCGAAGGAAAGTCAAAAGCTAATGTGGCCAACGCCTGAACAACAGGGAAAGAGCCCATGACTTTTCCATATCTTGTTTCGACTCCTATAATTGCCACTATAACTTCCGGAGCTACTCCGTAAATTCGCTCAGCATCTTGTAGGATCTGAACATTGTTTTCCCAAAACTCTAAGCCCAAACTTATCCTGGGTTGATCTACCAGAATTTTTCTATATTCATGCCATTCCAACCGCTTTTCAGTAGGTTTTGACATGAGGTTCAGTATTCTTACATTAGGCTCATGGCCCAAGAAGATCTCCTCCAAATTCTTTTTCGAAAAACCATGAACTTGAGAAACTTCACCGAAATACGCAACAACGTCTTCTCTCTCTATAAAAGAACCGGAATGCGCTACTACGCCATAAAATGTCATTAAAATAAAAAAAACGCGGAAATAAACGAGTCTCAAGTTCACTTACCTCACCAAGCTTTGTGATACCGCATTGACATCATAATTCCAAAACCAATCATTAAGCTAATAATCGATGTGCCCCCATAGCTTACTAAAGGAAGAGGGACACCTACTATAGGAAGTAAACCACAAACCATCGCGACATTAACGAATGCATACCCAAAAAAACTGACTATCAAAGAACCAGACAACAACCTGCCAAAAGTACTCCCCGATTGAGTGGCCATAAAGATACACCTGGAAATAATAAGGCCATAAAAAACCACCAACAATGACAGTCCTACGAAACCTAACTCTTCGCCAAGAACCGCCCCTATAAAGTCGGTCTTAGTCTCAGGAAGAAATTCTAGATGGCTCTGTGTTCCCATCAAAAGACCCTTTCCAAAAATTCCCCCAGAGCCAATTGCTGTAGTCGCCTGAATAATATGCCACCCAGCACCCAAAGGATCACTTTGAGGGTCCATAAGAGTTAGAACTCTCCCTTGCTGATAGTCCGTCATTGAAAACCACAACAAAGGTGAAAATAACAGCGCACCTAATACAAAAAAAACAATCCACTTCCACTGTATTCCAGCAAAAAAGATGATCGCCAATCCCGACAGACAGACCAAGATACCTGTTCCTAAATCAGGCTGGACGATAATTAGACTCACTGGTAAGGCCATAATGAAAATCGCAAGCGCTACATCTCTAACCTTAGGGGGCGCCGGTTTGTCATGGAAATACCAAGCCAACATCAAAGGCAGGGTTACTTTCATTATTTCAGATGGCTGAAAACGGAAAAGGCCCGGAAGATCAAGCCAGCGTTGTCCCCCCTTAGCCGCCACTCCGAAGAAATAAACCAAAAGCAGTAGAACAATAGACAAAAAATAAAGTACTGGTGCCCAACGAAAAAAATAATGTCCAGGAACTTGCGCAATACCTAACATGAGAACAAAGCCAAACCCAATTCGAATTAATTGCGCATAAATGACCTCTATTTCACCACTAGAAGCACTATTTAATATTACCAAGCCAAAAAAAAGAACAACACATATCAAAGGAAGAAGAATGTGATCAATGTGAATTTTATGCAAAAATTCAGTGCTCTTTTTGCTCTGGATCCCCGATATCGTTCTTACAAAATCTTTACTCACTAGCTCTCGCTCTTTACTTTCTGACTTGCAAGATAACTATCGATAATCTCACGAGCGACTGGCCCGGCAACAGAGCTACCTCCGCCGCCATTCTCAACAATTACTGCTAAAGCTATGGTCGGCTTAAATACCGGCGCAAAAGCAATAAACCAAGCATGATTTTTCTGACTTTCTTCTAATTCTTCTGGGGAGTACTCTTCGCCTTGTTTTATTTCTATGACTTGTACAGTACCTGATTTGCCCGCCATTTTATAAGGGATATCCTGGCCTATATAAGCCCATGCTGTTCCATTTCCACGAAATCCTTGATTACCTAGATGTACCACATCTTCCATAGCAGATGCCATTTGAGTCCAATCACTCTGATCAACGCCCGCGACATAAAATTCATTGGTATTACTTTCACTCTCCCGTAACGGAGCATCGTTCTTGACCATTTTGGGCCGTACAATGCGACCTTTATTAGCAAATATAGAAGCTACAACAGCCATTTGGAGAGGGGTAACAAGGATATCTCCCTGTCCAATTCCCATATTAACAGTATCTCCGGGATACCAAGGTAGATTCTTAGCTAACTTCTTCCAGCTAGAATCTGGTAAGAGACCCAAACTAGCATCAGAAATATCAACACTAAAATTTCTTCCAATACCAAACTGATGCGCAAAATCCCTTAATTTTTCAATCTCGAGCCTATGCGCCAACGTATAAAAATATACATTGGACGATCTGTAAATCGCACGCCTGAGATCCACAATGCCCTGGCCTCCAGAATTTCCAGGAGACCAAGACCAATCTCGGTACAACCTATCTTGGTTCGGTAACTTAAATTCGCCGCGATCTTCAATTGTTTCTTTCCAAGTTATCATGTCATTAGCTATACCAGCCAAACCGACTATGGGTTTGAAGGTAGAACCCGGAGCATATTGACCATTAATTGCTCTGTTAAATAATGGACTATCCTTTGCAGAAACTAACTTCTCAAACTGCTCGGATGACATGCCTGTAACAAAATTATTTGGATCATAACTCGGCTTACTTACCATTGCTAAAATGCCACCAGTCCTGGGATCAATGGCCACCACTGATCCCTTGTGTTGTTTCAGAGCTCTAACCGACGCCGCTTGAAGCCCAACATCCAAGTAAAGATTTAAGTTAGAACCATAAATTGAAGGTTCACGATCGATTACTTTTCTCACTCTACCGTGAGCATCTGTCTCTACCCGTTGTAATCCAATCTGTCCATGCAAGCCTACCTCGTATTCCTTTTCAACACCGATCTTGCCTAGGTACTTAGTAGCACTATAATTTCTTTGATCCAGTAGATCTAAGTCTTCTATAGTAATTCTGCGAACAGAGCCGACTGAATGGGCAAACAAAGGCCCATATGGATAAAACCTAACCAACTCAGTAATGATCTCAACTCCATTCAAGTAATACCGATTGACAGCCAAAACGGCAATTTCTTTTTCAGTTAACCTAAACTTGAGAGGAACAGCATCAAAAGGGCGTCGTCTTTCGCCCATTCTCTTTGTGAAATTTTCCACATCACTTTCACTAATATCGATAAATCTCTTTAGCCTATCGAAAGTATCTTGCATTGAATCAACCCTCTCCGGGATGATCGCTAAATTGTAAACTGTAATATTTCCAGCCAAGAGCTCGCCATTACGATCACTAATCAAACCTCTTGGTGGTGAAATCAGTTGTATTTGAATACGATTATTTTCCGACTTTGTTTGATAAGTATCGTGATCTAAAATTTGCAAGCTGAAAAATCGGAAAATTAATAGCGCAAAAAGAAAACCCATAATTATGGCTATGATCATGGCTCTTTTAGCAAATAGTTTTTGCTCATTAACCGTATCTTTTATTGATAAATTGGTAGACAAGACTATTTTGCTTAAGCTCTATGGTATGGATGGTTTATCAACATTGTCGAAGCTCTATATAAAGCTTCAATCAGCACTAAACGAGCGATTTGATGAGGCAATGTGAGCTTCGACAAAGAGATCATCTCATCTGCTTCAGCTTTGAGACTCTCGTGTAATCCTTCAGCACCCCCGATTATCATGTCTACTCGGCAGCCATCTAATATCCATAAATCCAATTTTTTTGACAACTCAGCGCTGGTACAAGTATCTCCGGCCTCATCCAATATAACCAACCAACTAGAAGGATCTATTCGACTTTTGAGACGATCTTTTTCCTTTAACAACTTGTTCTGCATGTTTCCGAAACCCTTATTTGGTGCTAGCTCTATGATTTCAGGTCTAAAACCTTTGGGGAATTTTGTCATAAAGTGATCAACACCCTGAGTTGACCAAGGTGAAGGTTTATTACTAATCGTTAGAATACGAAGTTTCATGGACTTCGGATGATCTCCCCTTAATTGGTATTTGAGTAGTCCAGAGCTTTTCTAAATCGTAAAACTTCCTAGCTTCTTCACGCATCAAGTGAATAACGGCATCTCCAAAATCCAACAAGACCCAATCATAAGACTCTTTTCCTTCAACACCAATAATGGGTATCTTTAATTTCTTGGAAGCGACGATTAAAGCATCATGCATAGCCTTAATCTGCCGATCAGATGACCCAGTAGCAATGACCATCAAGTCAGTAATAGTGCTCATTGACCCGACGTCCAAAACCACCAAATCTCTTGCTTTTAGATCTGCCAATATCTCTAAAATTTGCTTTTCTAGTTTCATTAGAGTCAAAACCAACTATTCTAAAGGTAGAGTCTCTTTTCTAAAACATAATCGGC
>CAZYHH010000045.1:0-14666 GCA_964647295.1 uncultured Pseudomonadales bacterium | reverse complement strand
ATGTGACTGATTCGAATTTTGCGTCTTCCAGCATCTGTTTGACGGTAGCTTGATTTGGATGTTTGTCTATAGATTCGATTAAGTATTCATAAGGCTGCCTGTTTCCGACTAATAGTTTCCCCACTATGGGCCATAGTGCTTGAAAGCCCTTATAAACGTTTTTGACTAGAAAATTTGAAGGTTCAGAAAACTCTAAAATCAGTAAAACGCCTCCTGCTCGTAATGTTCGGTAGGCTTCGCACAAGGCAAGTTCTTTGTTTGTAAAGTTTCTGAAGCCGAAGCTGATGCAGATGCAATCAAATTGATCGGCTTTAAGGGGTAGTTTCTCTGCTTCCGTCACCAAGTAGTTGATGTGAGTGAACCCCCGATCGATTAGGCGGTTTCGCGCATAATCGATCATCTCCCGACTGTAGTCTGCCAGGATAATATTCTTCTGGTTGCTCAAGATCTTTGCGAACAGAGCTGTCATATCTCCTGTTCCTCCAGCTAGATCAAGTATCTTGCTAGTTGGAGTAATCTCCGACATGTTGAGTAATATTCGCTTAAGTAGTCTGTGAGAACCTAATGACATGAAGTCATTCATTACGTCATAGCGAGAAGCCACTTTTTTGAATACCTCTGCTACAAGTTTTGTTTTTTCGGTCGAAGAAACTTTTTGATAACCAAAATCGACGGGTTCGTCACTCATCACTATTACTTTACAGCTTCCGGGGGAACCCACTGAGATACTTGGATTTTGGCCAATCGAGAAACCCCACTCGCTTTTAGAGAGGACGTGTACTCGTCCCAGTATTTTTTTTGATCCTTGCCTAACCTACGCAGGAGTTCCCAAGAATAGATTCCATTATCGTGGCCATCATCGAAGATGATTTTTATCGCGTAGTTTCCGATCTTGGTAATACCTTCAATATCAACAGTACTTTTCCCTGATAGTAATTTAGGTGCATTTGACGGGGTCTTATTGTGATCTGCTGATGGTGAGTAGGCTCTAAGCAGTTCCGCGGGAATATCGTATTTTTCGGATTTCCAGCGAATAGAAAACATTTTTTGTTTTCGAAAGTAGGTGATTTTTTCAGGCGCTGATATGGTCACAGTATATACTTAGATAGATCGGTATTTTTTGCGATATCTTGCAGATGTTCATTTACGTAATGTTGATCTACTCGAACATTTTTGTCGCTTTGGTCTCCCGCTTCAAAGGATATGCTCTCAAGAAGTCTTTCTAATAATGTGTGTAGTCTTCTAGCTCCTATGTTTTCTGTCCCTTCGTTCACCTGCCAAGCCAGTTCGGCGATTCTTTTTATCCCGCTTTCTTCAAATTCTAGTGATACATCTTCAGTCTCAATAAGTGCTTTGTACTGGTCCGTAAGACTGGCGTTGGGCTCGGTAAGGATTTTTTTATAATCCTCTGTTGAGAGAGCTTGCAACTCTACGCGAATTGGAAGCCTGCCTTGAAGTTCCGGGATTAAATCCGAAGGTTTCGTTAGATGAAAAGCCCCAGAAGCAATAAAAAGAATGTGATTAGTCTTTACCGAACCATATTTTGTCGAGACGGTAGATCCTTCGATAATGGGCAGTAAATCTCGTTGCACCCCTTCTCTGGAAACATCGGCGCCATTTGTCTCAGGTCTTTTCACTACCTTGTCTATCTCATCAAGAAAAACGATCCCGGTTTGTTCGACGCGTTTTATTGCTTGGGCTTTAATCTCATCTTCGTCCAATAGTTTTGATGCTTCTTCTTCCTGCAATTTTTTTAGAGCCTCTTTGATCTTTAATTTTTGAGAACGACTTTTTCGATTATCAAGCCCGCTGAACATATTCTGCAATTGGCTGGTCATTTCCTCCATTCCAGGTGGCGCCATGATCTCGACACCGATAGATGGTTGTTCTAGCTCGATTTCGATTTCTTTGGTGTCCAATGCTCCTTCTCTTAGTTTTTTTCTAAATACTTGCCGGGTATTGGTTGGCTCGCCTTCTTCTTCTGGCGAATTTTTTGGTTTCGGTAATAAAGCGTCTAATATCCTCTCCTCGGCTCGGTCAGTAGCTTCGGCTTGTACTGTGTGAAGTTTTTCATCGCGAAGATTTTTTATCCCAGTATCGACTAGATCTCGAATTATAGATTCTACGTCCCTGCCCACGTAGCCAACTTCTGTGAATTTTGTAGCTTCAACTTTTATAAATGGCGCCTTAGCCAGCTTAGCGAGCCTACGAGCAATTTCTGTTTTGCCTACGCCAGTAGGGCCTATCATCAGGATGTTTTTAGGATTAATTTCTTCTTGGAGGGTTTCATCCAGCTGCATTCTGCGCCATCGATTTCTAAGTGCTATTGCAACCGCTCTTTTAGCCTCGGCTTGACCGACAATATAGTTATTGAGTTCGTGTACTATTTCTCTAGGAGTCATGGTGGACATTGGTAAAACTCCAAATCTTAAGAAACGATAGTTTCAATGGTGTGATTGTGATTCGTATAGACGCATATGTCGGCGGCAATACTCAATGAGTTAGCGACAATTTCTTTCGGCCTCATGTCAGTATTTTTTGATAAAGCTGACGCGGCTGCCCTAGCATAGCCACCACCTGAGCCTATGGCCAATATATTGTCTTCTGGTTCAATTACATCCCCATTACCGCTGATCAATAGGGTTGATTCTTGATCGGCTACTATCAGCATAGCCTCAAGCTTGCGGAGAGCTCTGTCTGAACGCCACTCTTTCGCTAGTTCCACTGCCGCTCGCGTCAACTGACCGCTATACTTGTCGAGGAAATTCTCAAATTTTTCAAACAGGGTGAACGCGTCAGCTGTACCCCCGGCGAATCCGACTAATACTTTTTCTTTATATATACGTTTTACTTTAACGGCATTTGATTTCATGACCGTTTCGCCTAACGAAACCTGTCCATCACCACCGATCGCGACTTCATTGTCTTTTCTTACGCTGACTATCGTAGTTCCATCAAATTGGTTCATGTCTGATTCCGTTGTTGATCGCAAATTTTAATGTTTTTGTTCAAGTGAAGACTGTTTATTTTCTGCTCAATTATCAGTGTTGACTTTAATGGCCGGAATACTCAGTTCATTCAATTTTGATATTGCTTGATCTGCACTGTCTTTGTCTTCGAAGGGACCAATTAATACGCGGTGCCACTGCACTTTGTTAAGCGTCTTTATTTTGATGTCTGCTTTTAGATTATTCAAAAGTAATTTCGCTCTTAGTTTTTGGGCATCTAATGGATTTCGAAATGACGCAGTTTGGTAAAGGAAATCACTACCGATTGTATTATCAATATTTTTCTTAGGAGCAATCTTATATATGCTGGTATCGGTTCTGACTTGAAATTCTTTTAGTAGTTTAGGAAAAGTGATTTCAACCTTTTGCTCAGGCTCGTTAAATGAATTTTCGATATCGGAGAGTGCAGGAGAATTGTTGATGATGAATTCTGGCGCGTAAGCCATCAAGAAAACAATTATCGCTCCCAGAATTGTTCCCGCCGAAAAGCTAGGCCCATGGAAATTTAGCTCCCTGTTATTTCTGTGAGCATTACTTTTCGTAGGCTTACTCTTTTTGAGCCTTTTATTGGGTTTTCTGACCTTTGCGGCGAAGTCTGTTGGCATTGACTTAGGAAGCATGAAATAGCTGCAGATCATACAAAGTTTCTTACCACTTAGAAATGAGGACTAAATTTCTATCGGATCAACGTCAATGGACCATTTCACCTTTCTTTGATGATTCTTGTTGGCGTGGTCTTTTATGATGGAAAGAGCATTGTTTAGTCTATGATTGTTGTCAGTCAATATCATTAGTTGGTAGCGGTAACGATTGGATATTTTTCTTACGATCGCAGGCGCTGGGCCAAGGGTTTCATAATCGGCTAACAAAAGATTGAAGTTTCTCAGTAAGTTATCTGCTAATGCAGGTACTGAGGCCTCTGCTCTTATGATGGCCATCGACCTGAAAGGGGGGAATTTCATTTTCTTTCTGATTTCTAGTTCGTTTTGAGCAAGAACTTTATAACCGTTTTGCACCAGATCGGTTAGCTGTGGGTTTGTCGATTGGTAAGTTTGAAGAATGATTTCTCCTTTTTGATTGTCTCTGCCAGAACGACCCGAAACTTGTATGATTTGTTGGGCCGTTTTTTCTGGCCCTCTAAAGTCGATTGAGTTAAAACCAGTATCTGCTTCCATCACAACAACGAGTGTTAGTTTTTTAAAGTGATGACCCTTTGAAAGCATTTGGGTGCCCACTAATATGCAGGGAGCTCCGCTGTTTATTTTCTTTATCACCTCAGCGAATTGATTAGTGTTTCTTGTTGAGTCTCTATCAATTCGGTAGACAGGAAAATCTGGAAACAGTTTATGGAGGGTTGATTCAAGTTTTTGAGTTCCTAGACCTAAAGCAATTAATTTTTCTTTTCGACACTCTGGGCAGTCGGTTCTAACTTTTTCTTGCCAGCCGCAATAATGGCAAATCATTCGGTCGGGATTAACGTGTTTTGTTGTTCTGGCCTCACAGCGGACACAGTTAGCATGCCAGCCGCAATTTGTGCAGAAAAGCGCTCTCGAAAATCCTCGCTTGTTGATGAAAATCATAGCCTGATTATTCTTGGCCAAGTGTTTTTGGATGGTGCTAATGGTTTGGGGCGAGAAGCCATCGATCAGTTGGTGGTTGCGGATATCTATTATCCGATGAACTGGTAATGTAGAATTGTTCGCTCTTTTGTTGAGAGACAAAAGTGAGTACTTTCCTCGCTCTACATTGTTGATTGATTCGATAGAGGGCGTGGCAGTACCCAGAATCACTGGTATGTTCAGTTGGTTTGCGCGTTTTACTGCGACATCTCGGGCTGAATATTTTAGACCTTCTTGTTGTTTGTAAGATGAATCATGTTCCTCATCAACAATAATTAGCCCGAGGTTTTGAAGTGGTGCAAAGACTGCTGAACGTGTGCCGACTAAACAGGAGAGTGCCCCGGCTTTGCATTTTAGCCAAGTCTGCAAGACGTTGTGATTTGTTAATCCTGAGTGGATCAATCCCGTTTGAGGAAAGCGGGTAGAAAATCGCTGGAACGTTTGAGGTGTTAAGCTAATCTCAGGCACTAATACTAACACCTCTTTGCCCATATCGATTATGGCTTTCATGGCTTGGAGATAAACTTCTGTCTTACCGCTGCCTGTTATTCCATCGAGTAGAAAGCAGTTGTAGCTATTTTTGCCGGACTGAAATTTTTTGAGTGCGAGTAGTTGTTCATCATTTAGTTTTAGGCCGGCGTTGTTAAGTTCTTTTTTAACAGGCGGTTCTACCGGCTTTATCAATTCGTTTCTTTTTAGTGTCCTAAGTGTATTAGAACTGAACCCAGCATCTAAGATAGTTACATAGCTAGCTCCCTGATTGTTTTGGATGAAGTCATATAAAGCGATTTGCTTGTAGGCTTTCTTCGGAGGCCGTCTGTCTGTAGCAATAACCCAGTGATCGGGTTCATCCAAGGCTAAGCCTTTCCCCTTTCTTATCTCAGAGGGGATTATGGTAAAGAGTGTCTCGCCAAGGGGATAATGGTAGTAGTTTGATAGCCATTTGCCGATTTCTAATTCGCTTTTCGATATCACCGGCTGTTGGTCGATAATCTCAAGAATCGGTTTCAGGGTCTTATGTGTGTGTTGTTCGCTTCTTCCTAGACAGAGGCCGATAGATTCAGTGTTGCCGAAAGGGACTCGAAGCCTGGTCCCTGGGCCGGGCATCGGAATCTCTTTGGGTACTTCATAATCAAATATAGTGTCTATAGGTTTAGGCACCGCTACGCTGATGACTCGGCTAGTTTTATAGTGCATTTGCTTTGCAAAAAGCCATGGTTGTCTGATCAGAATCTCTATTGTTCATGCTGGTCGTTCTATTATTCCTGTCTAAGGGCGCTTGTCTTGTCCGTTGCTTCTGTTAAGATTCTCGCCCCGCTAGGGCGAAGAATATTTGACTTCTTCAACTCACTAATTTGATTGGGAGGACTGACATGAAAGCAGATACACATCCAGAGTATCAAGAAGTTAATGTAACCTGTAGTTGCGGAAACACTTTTGCTTTAGGCTCTACCTTAACAGAAGACATACATATAGATGTGTGTTCATCTTGTCATCCTTTTTACACTGGGAAGCAAAAAATTGTTGATTCAGGTGGGCGCGTGGAAAGGTTTAGAAAGAGATTTGGTAGTCGCTCATCCACGTCGAAAGAAGTGGAAAATGTAGAGAGTAAAGACGCTTAGACCGATTTTTTTGTGGCACTTGCTGTGTTTTTTTTTCTACTTTAGGCTAGTAGCCCATATCTTCATCGCGCTCGATAGACAGCTATGAGACACTTCGTCTTCAGAATAATATTTCCGATTTTCTTCGTCCTTGCTGGGTATCCATTGATGCCTATTTCCCATGCAGCGCTAGATTCTGGCGCTGAGATATATAACGAATTTCTAGAAAAAGACCTGATTTATCCAGATCAAGAATGGCAGCAATATGTTTTTGAAGTCGGTGAAAGGCTGTTAGGGACGATTCCAAGTATCAAAAAAAAATACGTGTTCGTGGTTGTTGATCAGTCAATAGTTAATGCTTGGGCGACTCCCGATGGATATATTTTCCTTACCAGAGGCCTTCTGGCACATTTAAATAGTGAAGATGAAATGGCCTCCGTGATTGGGCATGAAATCGGTCATGTGATTGGTGAGCATTCAAAAAAAGCAGTTGGTCGCGATAGGCTGAATAAGATGATGGGTATTCTGGGAATGTTTGCGACTGGGACTAGTGCAACCTCTTCCCTTGTTAACACCATTGGAACAGCACAGTTAGCAAGTTATAGGAGAGAACATGAGCTTGAGGCGGATGAATTCGGCTTGCGATATTTGATTTCAGCGGGATATGATCCTCATGCATCGCTAGAGAGCATTCAAAAGGTGAGGGACCACGATAATTTTTCCAAGTCGATTGGAAATCAGCCGACTATTTATCATGGAATTCTTGGTAGCCACCCCGCCCATGCTAAGCGACTCAATGAATTGATTGGACGATCGAGAGAGTTGTCGGTTTTTGAAGTGAAACAACCTGAACGCGACTATTACTCTATGCTGTCGGGTTTGCGTTACGGGGAAGAAGCCTCAACGGGAGTAATAAAACAAGGTAAGTACTATCATGGTAGTTTAAGAATTGTGGTCGAGTTTCCAGAAGGCTGGAGTTTGAGTGCTTCTAACGCTGAAATTTTGGCGCGTTCTCAGTTAGTAAATGAAAATTCGAGTATCGTTTTAAAAAGAATGGCTCCTTCAGCCGAAGTTTCGACCCCAGAACAATATTTAACAGACGTGTTGAAGCGAGATGATCTGATTGGGGGAGAGCAGCTGCAAGTTGGTTATATGTCTGCTTTTGTTGCGACGGTTAAAGGATCAGGAAAATCTGGTTTGAGTAAGATTGGTGTTTTATTTAAGGATGGGGGCGTTTATCTGTTTTCAGGGGAGTATAAAGCTGGGCCGAATCAAAAAGATTTTGACAAGGTTTTTTATAAAACAATAGGATCGTTTAGATCGATGACTGCTGATGATATGCGCGTGATCAGTAATCAAAAAATTAAGGTTGTTATGGCCAATCCAGGAGATACCTTTTCGAAAATGGCGATTCATACGCCGATCGGGGTGGCTGGAGAGAAAATACTCCGACTGTTAAATGGCCATTACCCTAATGGTGAGCCTAGGGCGGGCGACCTGGTTAAGGTGGTGGAGTGAATTGTTGGTCTTTAGAAGGCTTTTGCTTAGAAGAGGTCGACAGCCTTTAGTTTAGCGGCATTCTCTTCTTGAATAGGAGCTGCGTTTGAGTAATCACGCGGCACGTGTTCCTGGTAAAAGTATTCAAATATTGCCGAACTGTTTCCTTGAGAGGTAGGTTTCCCGGTTTCTGAGTCTATTCTAATACTTGCGATGCCGGGCGGTAGGATTTTTGTTTTTTCTTCGACTCCTTTTAAAGCAATTGACATGATGTCTATCCAGATTGGCAGAGGAATATTTGACCCGTAGGCATTAGTACCAAGTGGAGAATGATTGGTAAACCCAACCCAAACGCTAGTCGCTAAACCACTGCCGTATCCATTAAACCAAGTATCTGCAGCATCGTTTGTGGTGCCAGTCTTCCCCGCGAGATCGTTCCTCTTTAGGGTTAGAGCTCTTCTTCCGGTTCCAAGTTTTACAACATCCTTTAGCATTGAGTCCATAATATAAGCATTTCTCGGATCGAGAACTCTTGGCGCAGAATTAGGTTCTATTGCCATTTCATCGCTGGCTATTGGTAAATTTGTCGCCGTTAGGATTTGAGGTCTTGTGGGCTTTCGAAGGCCATTTGCACTAGCTATAAAGCTATTGTTGATACCTGCGGTCTCACAATTCCTGCAAACAGTAGGATGAGAGGACTGGTAAATCAGGATATCTTTGGCATCAAGAATTTTGTCGATGATGTGGGGGTTTACAAGAAATCCTCCATTTGCAATTACAGAATATGCCCTGACCATTTGCGCAGGGGTGATGCCCATGGTACCTCCGCCGATCGCGAGTTGTGTGTTTCTCGGGAATGCACTTGTATCAAAGCCAAATCTTGGAACATAGTTTAGGGCTTGCCCGGCCCCTATCTTCAAAAGAACGCGCATGGAAACTAAGTTAATGGATCTATAGAGGGCCTGTCTCAACCTTGTGGGGCCATTATATTTTTTGTTGTCATTATCAGGACGATATTGGGTTTCGAGATTTGAATCTTCAAACACTAAAGGAGCGTCTACAAAAATATCTGCGGGCATGATTCCATTTTCGATTGCAGCAGAGTAGATAAAAGGCTTAAACCCGGACCCGGGTTGCCGTTTTGCCTGCATTGCATGGTTATATTGATTGCGATGGAAATCGAACCCACCGACTAAGGCTTTTATTTGCCCTGTGTTTGGATCCATCGATATAGAAGCGCCTTCAATTAAGGGAATCTGCGACAGCTTCCAGTTCGAGTCGTCAACTTTGATATATGTGAGATCCCCTACTTCCAGAATCGATTTCATTGACTGGATTTTTGGACCACGCGTATCAACATCAACATATCTTCTTGCCCACAAACTGTCTGAGGTATTTAGCTTTTTTAGTTCTCCATTTGATCGAATTACTATCGCATAGTCTTTGTCCACAAAAACGGTGATCGAGGGCTCTATTCCTTTGTATGCAGAAATGGGTTTCAAAATCGTTTTCAAAGTTGCTTTCGATTCTTCTGACATGAAGGTATTAATGTCCTCTTGGTCTGTCTCTATCGCATTTGAAGCATCGCGCGTGATTGTTGAAGCGAAGTCAGACAGTTCTGCTCGGATTTTTCTGACGGCCAGATTTTTCGTTTTATTTTCTTCTAGGAGGTTGCCTGCTGGACGGTAGCCATGTTTTTGGTCGTAGCTATGCAAGCCCTTTTTGATCGCCTCGATTGAGGCTCGTTGAATTTTCTCGTCGATCGTGGTTATTAGTTTGTAGCCGCCCGTGTATAGATCCGTGACTAGGTTGAGTGCTTGTTGTCGAGCTAATTCGGCTGGATAGGGGCTGTCGAGATCCAACTCTCGCTTATGTATTCTTGCCGTGATCGGCTTTGCTAGAGCTGACTGGTATTCGCCCTTTGAAATTGAGCCCTGTTCAAACATCAATGAAAGTACCAGATTTCGGCGTTTGATTGCTCGATCAGGTCCGTTGATTGGGTTCCCGGCACTGGGGCGTTGAGGTATTCCGGCCAGCATCGCCAATTGAGATAGATCAAGTTCTGATAATGACTTGCCATAATAGGTATTGGCGGCGGCTTCTGCGCCGTAGGCCCTTTTTCCAAAGGGAACCAAATTGATATAGAGCTCCAGTATTTGGTCCTTAGAGAGCTCGTGTTCTACTTTTAATGCTAATAGCATCTCTTTTAACTTTCTTAGAACGCGACGCTCTAAGCTGAAAGAGATATTTCTCGCTAATTGCATCGTGATGGTGCTGGCTCCCGGTCCTAGTTTCCCATCAGTAATAAAGGGTCCGATTAAATTGAAAAGATCGTTGCTTAAAGAAATAAAGTCGATGCCGCCGTGCTGATAAAAACGTTTGTCTTCTGTATTTATTAGTGCGTCGATGAAATTTTTTGGAACGTCTTCTAGATTAATGGGAATAGATCTTCTTTCGCCGAATTCTCCCAAGAGTTTTCCATTTTGACTGTAGACTCTGAGAGGCGTTTCAATCTGCACATTCTGGTAACTGCTTGCTTCAGGTATTTGTGGATTTAGGTATAAAAACGAGCCAGCCAAAACCACAGAACCAAACCCTATAGAAAACAAAAGGAAGCTGGTAATTATAGTTCGCCTGTTTTGCGATGATTTTGTCAATTGGTACGGCTAGTGTTTATGTTTTGAACTGGTTCATTGATAGTGTTTTTGTTTTTTAATTATGAGGTCAAAAGCAGTTGAAGCGAAATAATAAATCGTCAGCTAAATTGAGATGATCTAAACTAGGTGGGCTGATTTTGCTGAATTGTTATGACACATCAAAGTATCTATCTTGTTGGACTTATGGCCGTTGGCAAGAGCACTGTTGGGAAATTGCTTGCACAACGACTCAACAGGCCTTTTTTTGATTCGGATAAAGAAATTGAAAAAAAGGCGGGTGCTGAGATCTCTTGGATATTTGATGTAGAAGGTGAAGAGGGATTTCGTGACCGTGAGGAGCAGGTGATTTGTGAATTGACAAAAGTGCCTGGAGTGGTTGTGGCTACCGGGGGAGGCGTTGTTGAAAGGGAGAGTAATCGAAGGAGAATTTCAGCTAGAGGCCTGGTGCTACATTTAGATTGCCCTAATAAGACCTTAATTAAGCGAGTTAGAAAAGATAATAAGCGACCGTTGTTGCAGGGGTCCAATGTTGATGAAGTACTTGTGAAACTCAAAAACCGGCGCGATCCGCTGTATCAAGAAATTGCGACCCATAGGTTTGTGACGGACGGACAAAGTACGAATGCCTTAGTTAATGTCATTATCGATAAGCTGAATCAGTAAGTGGTTTATTAGAACAATATCTAAATAGAGTGTGTTTTTGATGAAGCAAATTAAGGTTCAATTAGAAAACTTTGACTATCCAATCTATGTTGGTAGCGGTTTGATAACCGACAGCGACTTTTTTACGGATGCTATAAAACCAAAATTGATCGGTAGTAAGGTTTGTATATTGACAAATGAGACTGTTCGAGACTTGTATGGAGAATTAGTTCTTTCTTGGTTTTCTGACTTCGATATCTTTTTCTTTGAAATGCAGGATGGTGAAGAGTTTAAGTCTTTGGCTTCTTATCAATCGATTATCGATTTTCTGATCGAGAAACGTTTTGATCGAGATCTCAATTTGGTAGCCCTCGGAGGCGGGGTGGTAGGAGATCTTTGTGGATTTGTCTCGGCGACATATCTTAGAGGCGTAAATTTCATCCAGATACCAACTACATTGTTGGCGCAGGTAGACTCGTCAGTAGGAGGAAAGACCGGTGTGAATCATGCAGCCGGAAAAAATCTGATTGGTTCCTTTTATCAACCATCTTTAGTTGTGATTGATCCGGATGTATTGAATAGCTTGCCTAGGCGAGAATATCTTGCGGGGTTAGCCGAGGTCGTTAAGTATGGATTGATATATGACGAAGCCTTCTTTTCATGGATTGAGTCTAACTCCAGTGACCTGGTTTCAGGAGAAATAAGTAAGATTAGCGAAGCGATCACGAGGTCTTGTGATATTAAATCTAAGATTGTTTCCATTGATGAGCGCGAGTCTGGCTTGCGTGCGATCCTAAATTTTGGCCACACTTTTGGTCATGCAATAGAGACGGTCAGTGGATATGGGGCCTGGCTGCATGGAGAGGCTGTATCCATTGGTATGGCCATGGCTTGTTCTCTTTCTCGCCAGCTCGGAATGCTGACTCAAGAAACTGAAGAGAGAATCATAGAGAGTTTGAAAAGTCTGGATCTGCCAATAAAGGCGACTAATTTAGTTTCGGATGATATTGGACAATTAATGAAGACGATTAGGTTGGATAAAAAAGTTAAGGATGGACTGTTAAGATTCATTCTGATTTCAGAAATTGGCAGAGTCAGTATTGAGAGTGAAGTTTCTGAAAAGAGCTTGGAAGATTTGTTTTCTCAATGTCTGGAGAATTGATTCGGGATCTTTGAATTAGGGTAATTCGGTTTCGCCCGTTAGGTATAAATCCATTTCTTTGGCAGCTTCTCGACCTTCAGATATTGCCCGAACCACTAAGGATTGACCGCGTCGGCAATCGCCGGCGGCAAAGATATTATCTATATTCGTTTGATAGGAGCCTTGTCTAGTTTTGTAATTGCTTCGATCGTCGTACTCGAGATTTATAGGATCACTTATTTCATGTTCTGGTCCTAGGAAACCCATCGCGAGAAGCACTAAGTCTGCAGGCCACTCTTTCTCGGTACCAGCTATTCGAACAAATTGGCCATCTTTTAGCTCGACGTTAGCTGTCTTGAGGGATTTGACATTTCCTTGTTTGTCGCCTGCAAATTTAATTGAATCGACTGAAAAAATTCGTGGGTCAGTCCCTTGAATTTGCGAGGCTTCTTCGTGCCCATAATCTACCTTATACACCTGAGGGAAAAGCGGCCATGGATTATTTGGCGCACGGGTTTCTGGTGGCTTTGGAAATAGCTCTAAATTAACAAGGCTTTTACACCCATGCCTTAAAGATGTACCGATACAGTCGGTACCCGTGTCGCCGCCACCGATTACAATCACGTCTTTGCCTTTAGCACTAATGAATTTTTCATCGGAGTGGTCAGAGTCTAAAAGACTTTTTGTATTAGCGGATAGAAACTCCATCGCAAAGTGGACGCCACCGAGTTCTCTACCAGGGATATCTAAGTTTCGAGGCTCCGTAGCTCCAGTTGCAAGAAGAATGGCATCGTATTCTTGCTGGAGTTTCTTGATCGATTGAGAATCAGATCTTTGGCCATCGTCTATTTTAATGCCTGTCATAAATGAGATGCCTTCTTCTTTTAATAGTTGAATTCGTCGTTCAACGATTTCGTTCTTGGCAAGCTTCATATTGGGTATGCCGTACATCAGCAAGCCTCCAATCCGATCGGCTCTTTCGTATACTGTTACTTGGTGTCCTGCTTTGTTGAGCTGTGCTGCAGCGGCAAGCCCGGCGGGCCCTGAACCCACCACCGCCACTTTATGACTGGTACGTATTTCCGGGGGCTCGGGTTTCACCCACCCTTCATCAAAACCGCGGTCGATGATTGCCATTTCGATATTCTTGATAGTAACTGCAGGATCCGTGATCCCGAGAACGCAAGCGCCTTCACAGGGTGCAGGACACACTCTGCCGGTAAATTCAGGAAAATTATTGGTTTTATGTAATCGTATTAAGGCCTCATGCCATTGTTCTTGATACACTAGGTCGTTCCATTCCGGTATCAGATTGTGAATAGGGCACCCTTCCTCGGATTGACAAAACGGGACACCACAATCCATGCATCTAGAACCCTGTACTGTGAGAGCATCGGCTTGGTGAGCAGTGTATATCTCGTCGAAATCTTTTAATCTTTCGTCGACCTTTCTGTAGGGCTCCGTTACACGCACATACTCTAGAAAACCTGTGGATTTACCCATTCCTTGATACCTCAGCAACTTGGAAGTTAGTTGGCATTCGCTGCTTCCTTTTGTCGTTCTAGGACTCGTTTATAGTCCTCAGGCATCACTTTAACGAATTGCTTTTGCGATAAGCTCCAGGAATCTAATATCTCTTTTGCTCTTGGCGAATTAGTGAAATTGAAATGGTTTTGAATGAGATTTTTTAAGGCTTTAAGATCGTCTGCTACTTTCTCTAAGAGAACTAGTTCCTTGTTGCATTTTTCCTCAAAAGAGTTGTCTTGATCCCAGACATAGGCGATACCGCCACTCATTCCGGCCGCGAAATTTCGTCCTGTCTCTCCTAAAATCACCACTCTACCGCCAGTCATGTATTCACAGCCATGGTCTCCGACGCCCTCGACGACAGCCGTAGCGCCACTGTTTCGGACACAAAACCTCTCTGCTGCGACTCCACGAAAGTAACATTCTCCTGAAGTTGCTCCATAGAGAGCGACATTCCCCAAAAGAACGTTTTCCTCTGCTAGAAATTTGCTTTCTTTGGGCGGATAGACAATTAGACGCCCTCCAGATAGGCCCTTACCTAGGTAATCATTAGCATCGCCTTCAAGTTCTAGAGTGATCCCTTTTGCCAACCAGCAGCCAAAACTTTGACCTGCACTACCATTAAATTTGAAGTGTATCGTATCGTCGGCGAGCATTTGAGAACCTGCCCTTTTGATCACCTGATTAGATAGCATCGCTCCAACCACTCGGTTGGTATTGACGATCGATAGCTCTGCGTCAACTTTTGATCCATCGTTGAGCGCTGGCTCCGACAATGCGATCAACTTATTGTCGAGAGCTTTGTCGAGTTCGTGATCTTGTGAATGAATTGCAAAGGAACCCAGGAAATCTTTCGGTTCTTGTACGGGTGTCAGGATTGCTGTTAAATCCACTCCATTTGTCTTCCAGTGTCTCACTGCATCGTCTATCTCTAATAGATCAATCCGACCAATTAACTCATTTACTGTCTTAAT
>CAZYHH010000044.1:0-14673 GCA_964647295.1 uncultured Pseudomonadales bacterium | reverse complement strand
ATTGGAGCGAGCGGTTAAGGTGATCAAGAATAACGAAGACAGATTGGTTGAGGCGATGAGCGCGGATTTTGGGCACCGAAGCCACCATCAATCGCGTTTTACCGATATCGCCTCTTCGATTGGTCCTTTGAGAAATGCCCAAAAGAATTTAAAACGTTGGCGAAAGTCTGATAAGCGCTCGGCTATGTTCCCTCTAAATTTGTTCGGTGCTAAGGCACGGGTCGATTATCAACCGCTGGGGGTTGTAGGCGTCATAAGCCCCTGGAATTTTCCGGTGAACCTAACCTTTACGCCTTTGGCTGGGGTTTTGTCCGCTGGCAATCGCTGCATGATCAAACCCAGCGAATTTACTCCTGAAACCTCTCGAGCCATGGCTGAAGCGATAGGCGAAGAGTTTGATGTCGAAGAAATCGCGGTGGTTCAGGGCGGACCGCAGACCGGGGGCGCCTTCTCGGGATTGGCTTTTGATCATTTACTGTTTACGGGCGCAACCTCGATCGCCAGGCATGTATTGAGTGCGGCGTCTGAGAATTTGGTGCCTGTGACACTAGAGCTGGGCGGGAAATCGCCGGTTATCGTGGGCGAGAGTGCGGATATGGATTCGGCAGCGGGAGCTATTATGGCTGGTAAAACGATGAATGCGGGTCAGATTTGTCTGGCGCCTGATTATGTTTTTGTTCCGAAAGGGAAAGTGCAAGACTTCGTGGACTCGAGTAAAAAAGCGGTGGGGAAAATGTTTCCCACTCTTTTGGATAATCCAGACTACACCTCTGTGATCAATGAAAGACACTTTGATCGTATCAGTAGTTATATTGATGAGGCCAAGCAGAAGGGAGTAGAGGTTGTTGAGATCAACCCAGCTGGCGAGGATTTTCGGCAACAGCCACACAATAAGATACCGCCAACGCTGGTGATCGACCCGCCGGAAGACCTTCAGATTATGCAGGATGAGATTTTTGGTCCGGTTATGCCTGTTAAGTCTTACGATCAAGTCGAAGAGACGATCTCTTACGTTAACAGAAGACCCAGGCCGCTTGGGCTTTATTATTTTGGTTCAGACACGAAGGAAGAAACGAGCGTGCTCAATCGAACTACGTCGGGCGGCGTCACAGTGAATGATGTAGTCATGCATGTTGCCCAAGAGGATTTGCCCTTTGGTGGGGTCGGCCCGTCGGGTATGGGTTCTTATCATGGAGAAGATGGGTTTAAGCGATTCAGTCATGCTAAGGCCGTGTATAGCCAGACCAAGTTCGGAAAGGTGCTTGAAGCGCTAAGACCTCCATATGGCGATTCGATGTTAAAAATGGTTCGGGCGCAAAGTAAGTAACCCGGGAAATCCAGTTTTGGATAATGTAGATCCGCTTGACCTCTATAGTGCTTCTCGCCAAACATTTGAGCGCGATGGTTTCCTGATTTGCCGGAGCCGCATCGGTGCAGAAGATTGTCGGGAAGCGGAGGCGTTTGTTCGAGAGTCGTTGAACCCGTTGATAGGACCGGCTGAGCTAGAGTTCGATGTGGGATATAGCGGAGCACCTGGGGGCATCCAGGACGAAGGGGGTGATACACCCAGACGATTGCTGCACGCTTATGGGCGTTCTCCGATTATGAGACAGCTAGCCCTTGACCCGCAAATTAAAGAAACCATTCGTGAGTTAATGAATGAAGAAGAGGTCATGCTGTCACAGTGTCATCACAACTGCGTGATGACCAAGTTCCCGAGATACTCCAGTTCGACCGCTTGGCATCAAGACATACGTTATTGGCATTATGATTTGCCTGAATTGATCTCGGTTTGGATTGCCCTTGGCCATGAAGATGAATTAAACGGGTCTCTGCAAGTCATTCCGGGTAGTCATAAAATAGATTTTGAGCGTGGAGATTTTGACAAAGATTTGTTTTTTCGAAACGACAAAAAAAGTAACCTGGCGCTGATTGAAAAGCGAGTTTCATTAGAACTCAATCAAGGTGATCTTCTCTTTTTTCATTGCCGGCTTCTGCACTCTGCGGATCAGAATTTGAGTGGGCAAGTGAAACTGTCTCCAGTGTTCACTTTTCATAAGAAAAGTAATCTGCCGATTGAAGGGACTCGCTCTTCTCGTCTTCCGAGTATTGCACTTTAGGGGTAAATACATGTCCGGCGATACGCCTGAAAATGACGAATCATTCGCAGATGCCATGCAAGATGTAGAGCCTTTGTCCAAAGGAAAAAATATTTCACCTAAAGTTAAGCCGTCGGTTTCAACGATCGCGAAGGAAAATCGTCGATTGTCCGCGGAAGGTAAGTTAAAGCCAGCAAGAGATGAAAATTATTTGACGCTTGCGGAAGTCCCGCCCAGGGCGCCACTTGAATTTTTGGAATGGAAGAAAGTCGGCGTTCAGAATGCTGTCTTTGAGCGATTGAGAAAGGGACTTTATGAAGCAGATGCGACCCTAGATCTGCACAGAAAAACGGTCAAAGAGGCAAGAATAATGGTCTTCGAGTTTTTGACGATGGCGTTGAAACGCAGATGGCGAAACTTGTTGATATCGCACGGCAAGGGCGAGGCCAGCAAGACGCCGGGTCGGCTTAAGAGTTATTTGGCGGCATGGCTTGAGCAGCACGAAGAAGTGAATGCGTTTTGTTCTGCTCAACGAAAACGCGGAGGGGTCGGATCGGTGTACGTTCTTTTAAGAAAGTCGCCCGAAGAAAAAGAACTGAATCGAGAAGAGCACGGTTTTAAGAGCGACTATTATCAGAGTTAGTTGCAGAGGTACCCACTCCATTTCATTGTTCCGTCTTCGCTAATCTCTTCTGCTACTATCGCATTAGCCTCGAGCTTTGCGGCTTCATTTCTGGCAAGGCCGACCAGTTCTTCCTGCACATTATCGTTGCGTCGTTTGAAAAACACACGTTTGGAGCGAGTGGTAGCAGTGCCCTGTCCCACTTTTTTACAACTGTCCACCTCTTCTGCTTGGGCTTGGCGTACCTTACTGCCTTCTTCGGTGAGATCTACAAATCCCAACCCCAACGAGGCAGTTAGCGAGATCAAAAAAAGATAGAATTTCATGATTTATATGGTTCCTTTGTCGAGTTCAAGAATTCCGCGGCCAATGTTCAATCGTATGATATCGCTCGCCCCTTCGGCCAGTCTCCATGCTCTCACCTTTTTGTAGAGGTTAACAAGCGGGTGAGTATCTACCAAAGCCGTGCCACCCACTAGCTGAATGCCTGTATCGATGATTTCTCCCACTGCCTCAGTCGAAAAAGCTTTTGTGGCCATCGACTCATTGACCGCATTTTCGCCTGAATCGACTATCCTTGATGTGCGATATAGCATACTTCTGGCCGCAAATGCTTTAATTCTGGTGTTGGCGTAATGCCAGCGGACCACATCTTTGTTTCCTCGCGGTTCTCCAGTTCGGTCTATCGACTTCAAATGTTCTGTTAAGTAGTTGATTACCCAGATCATGTAGCCAGATGCCTGGGCTGCGAATAACAAACGGGTATCGCCGATTTGCCTCATTGCCCGAGGTAGACCTTTTCCGGCCTCTCCGATTATGTTGCTTGAGGGCACTTTTACATCTTCGAATAAGAAGGCTGCGTGGTGTGACCCGTCTAACGATGAAAATCTATTGTCGATGATCACGCCGTCGAGGTCTGTATCTATGACGACCATCGATGGGCCTACGTCTTCAATATGAACTAGGGCATTGATGAAGTCTGCATCGACTCCCCCGGTTACGTAGGATTTTTGGCCGTTAATGACCAGTGTATCTCCAGTTATTTTTCCTGAAGTGGGTGAGGGTGCGTCATCGGGTTCTGTGAAACCAAAGCTAGATCTCTTTTCACCGTTAAGTAGTGCGGCTAAGTGAGTGGTCTTGAGAGGCTCTTCGACTCCCCCTAATACGCCGGGACTCGGACCAAATACCGATTCAATATAGGGAGCGTTGTGCGAGTAAAGGGCCTCGCGTGCAACGGTAAGTTCGAGTTGACTGGCTTCTGTGCCACCGAATTGTTTAGGCTGTGTCATCATAAACAGACCCAGCCTCTTTGACTCTTCCCGGACCTTCTCACGAGCTCCAGGCTCATCAGTTAGAGCCAGTAAGGTCTTTAATGCGAATGTATTACAGAGCTCTCTGAGTTCGACGAGTTCTTTTGATAGTGTTTCGGGCATCGGTTGTCCTATAAATTTGGGATGATTGTTAAGACCACTATGATCAACATCGCCGCGACCATGGTGCCAAAGGCATAAAGTACCAGAGACTCCCTATAAGCCAGTTTTTCGAGCAGCTCCTCGGTTTCTTCACGGGTTCTTGTGGATGCCGACGTGGTGATTCTGTAACGCGTTAACCCGTCTCGTTTTGGAAGTTTGACAAACAGCTCCGGGGTCGCATCCAGGCGATTAGCTACTTCAGCAAAGTGGATTCCCGTTTTCTTTGCGATCTGGTTTGGATGTAGCGCTTTGTCTTTTTCTTCGAGCATACAATAGTAGATATCCAACAATAGCCGGACTTTGTTGCGAAACCTAAAATTGATGGGGAGAAAGCCGATCATGATTTGTCTGCTAGTTGTCTCTTATGTGTATTTCAGTTTACTATTTTTTTGCGATTATTATTTCGCGAATTGGCGCCTGATGACCTTCTATTGTTAGGTCGGGGTTTTTGGGATCCAAGGCATGAGCAAGAGATTGGAATTCCATCCACTCGGTGACTCTTTGTTCTTTGAGAGTGGTTTTTGTAATGTTAATCCTAGTGGGATCTTTGAATCCGGCCTGATTTATCCATTTCAATAAGTCTTTTTCACAAGGTACACACCAGACATTACCCATTCTCGCGTATCGACCTGCCGGTAATAGGCTATCCTCTCCTTGGTATATTAAGGTCTCCAGAATAAGGATGCCGGATTTCTTGGTGAGTCCGTAAAGTCTCTCGAGATGGTCTAATGGATCTTTTCGGTGGTAAATCACGCCCATGCTAAAGACACAATCGAATTGATGATCGTGAGGTAAATCCTCTAATTTGAGGGGAAATACAGCATTTCTTTGATCTTGGATATAGTTTTGGATGCACTGGTGTTGCAGGCAGAACAAAGCCGACGGGTCGATCCCGATCACACGGCGAGCGCCGGATTCAAGCATGCGCCAGCCGAAATATCCATTTCCACAACCAACATCGAGGACTGTTGCCGACTTTAATTTTTCGCGGATTAGCGAACTACCCATGACTCTTGACCATTTCCAATCGGATCGCCACTCAGTGTCAATTTGTATGTCCCCAATTCTAAAGGGCCCCTTGCGCCAGGGAAGGAGTTGCTTGAGGCTATTGACCAGCTGCTCTTTGTCTTCGATCACGCCATCGATGGAGACGGTCTTGCCATAAGAAGCAGCGCGGACGTCGATACTCGGTAAACTCTCAAACGCCGCATTCCAGCGCGAATAGTTGCCGTTTTGCTCGCTACTCAGTCGTAAGGAGATCAGATCCGCCGGCCAGTTACTTAGGTCTTCAAGCTGTTTTTTTAGTTCTAACACGAAAGGGCTCAATTAACCGAGTGGTAAATATTTCGACAGCGTATAATATTCGTTGACACGCTTATAGTCTTTACGGTGGGTAAAAGTTGTCATGCATTTGCTGGATTTGAGGTGGTTTCTGCTTGGTGCGTTAATGCTGCTTAGCGGCTCGGTGTTCGCTGTGTGCGAAAACGGCTCTTCGGTTGAGCGTTTAAGTTGTATGCGAGAGGCCTTCTGTCCTGAGGCAGCCACGGTGGAAGAAAGAACTGCCTGTTATCAGATGATTACCGAAGCCTTGAGGAACGATCGGGTATCTGGAAACCGCCCAGCATCTGAGCCCAGAGAGGAATCTAATAAAGCGAATAGCGCCGAACCAGAGTCGACTCAAGAGTTACCAGAAGAAACCGTTCAGTCTGAACCTCCGCCAATTGAAAAGAAGAAAAACAAAAGACGGGCAAAAGATAAAAAGGAAAAAAAAGGATTCGAGTTATTCGGCTGGGCGAAAAGTGACAAAAGGGACGATTATGGACCGGAATGGACAAGAGTAGTATTTGTGAGACGAGAATCTAGTGGTGCTGAGTTAGTGGTTTTAGAAGGTGGAGCGGTTTTTGGGGAACAAAAGCGTAACGGTTTTGTTACCCTTTCCAAGGGAGATTGGGTCAAAATCAAAGACGCTTCCCTCCTGATTAGAAGAGGGGGTGGTACCACTGAAGTCGAGTCTTTAGATTGCAAAACCGGTGGAGAGCTCAAGGGCAGATGTCGAGGGCTCGAGCGGTTTTTGTGATTTAGTTAATAACTTCGTTTATTTATACACCAAAAAGCTTGCCCAATTTAAGCAACGGAACCATTGCTGAGCGGTGCTGAATCCGACGGATTTGAAGCGTTTTAGGTGAGTTGATTCAGTGTCAACGTGCATGACGTTCTCCAAGGATTGCCGCTTTTGTTCGACTTCTAGGTTCGAGTACCCGTTGGCTTTTTTCCAATCTTCATGAATCGGAATGTAGGTTGAGTTGTCGACTTTCTCTGAGATTACAAGAATAGCGCCTGCATTCATTCCGGCGTATATTTTTTCCAGAAAAGATCGTCTGGCCTCTTGTGGCAAGAATTGCATGATGAAATTTCCCACAATAGCGTCTGCAGAATTGATTTCGGTTTCGAGGACGTCGCTAAGCACAAACTGGGCTCGTTGGTCCTGGATGTTCTCCTTGGCTCGCTCGATCATATCTTTTGAGTTATCAACGGCTATTACGTTGATTTGGTCTCCGGGGCATTGATCGAGAATCGCCTTGGTAGAAGCGCCTAGAGAGCACCCCAGATCGTAGACTAGTCCCTTGTTCTTGAGTTTTTTTGAAACTAGCAATCCGGTCATAGCGATCATTGTGTCGTAGCCTGGAATTGATCGTTTAATCATGTCAGGGAACACGTTGACCACTGCCTCATCAAAAGCGAAATCCGAAATGCTTTTGTGTTTCTGCTTGAAAATGTGATCTTTCATGTCTTAGTTAATGTGCTCGTAATGTCGTTTAATTTGTTCGTGATGCCGTTTTTAACCTTTGCAAGGAAGCGGGCAGTCAAGGGTTGCGCAGATGCCTTGCAATAGCACTCTTTCTTCTACGCTCACGGAGTTATCAGCCTTGACGCATACATCGGCAGCCGAGATAACCTTTTCTTTGGCCAGCGGCGATAACTCTCGGATTTTCTCCATTATCGTATTGAGCTGACGAAAATCAAAATGATCCGAGTGTTTGAAGGCTACTGAGATATCGAGCGTTCTGACAGCTTCATTGTAGGAATCTTCACATCGTTGCTTATCGGCTTGAGAGTGACTGGCTAAAATCGAGAATAGCTGGGCGATCTCTTTTTCTAGCCTGAGAATATTCTTAACTTTTCCGCGCGGCGGATTGATTTTTTCAAATTGACTGTATAACGATTGTGTCAAGATACGGTGTAGTACCCATTCGAAAAGGTCGACTTTGCCGTCGGACACGATCAGTTCTCCGATGTTAGAGCTAAATACTCGATATTGTGCTTTGGAAAGCCTTTTCAGAGTCGGCGTTGCCATTAAGACTAGATTAAGGTGTTCCGATCGATCGACTTGATCCAGACGTTTCAAGATTCTCATTAGATGCTCGGTTACACCTTTTTCCGTTTTTTCTGCTAAAAACGCGATTTGTTTTTCGCGTAGTTCGAGGTCTTGCGATAGTAATAGTGCGTAAATGAGGGCCCTTGCTTCAAAAAGGTCGTGGGAGCTCTTTCTTATGTTGGGCTCTAGCCGGTTCACAAACCGGTTGGCGCTTACAAGGCTCGCCTCGTTGATCTGCCCGACTTGTTCGGTGATTCCTGAAACGAGTGAGTTTTGCGTGTTGTCTTGGGGTCTTGGTGTTGCGATTCTAGTGGGAGAGCGAGATTTTTTTGAGGTCAGTTTGAATGCGCCGTCCCAGGATGGATCTATGGCTCTAATTCGCTTGTCTAAGGGCGGGTGGGTTGCCATTAGCCCCGAGCTAAATTTTGGTAGCACTGATCCGAAAAACATGTGGCTCGCCTGTTCAGCTGATTTGTTCAGCATGTGTGATTGTTGGCTATGGGCGCCTATTTTTTTTAAAGCATTGGCTATCCCAGTTTGTAAGCGGGTGAACTGAACCGCCGAAGCGTCGGCCAGGTACTCTCGCTGTCGACTAACGGATGCTTTGATCAGGTTTCCGAAGAACATGCCGCCAAAGCCGATCGCGATCAATCCGGCGCCAAGGGCCAACATCGCCGCGCCATTTTTACGTTGGAACATTGCACCCCTGAGTACGCCGTAACCGATCATTCCTATGAAGACGATACCGTGCAGTATTGCGATTAATCGAAGATTGAGATTCATGTCACCATTAAGAATATGACTGAACTCGTGAGCGACGACCCCCTGAAGCTCATCTCGATTCAACAAGTCGAGTGTGCCTTGGTTGATGCCAATCACTGCGTCTTGCTGACTGAATCCTGCAGCAAAGGCATTGATGCTGTCTTCCCTGATGAGGTAGACGGGAGGCACTGTCATTCCCGCAGCAATCGCCATCTCCTCGACTACATTAATGAGCTGGATGTATTGTGGGTTTTGATCGTCGCCTGTGATTAGTGTGCCGCCCAGCATTTCCGCGATGACTCGTCCTCCTCCCTTTAAGGATAAGTACTTGTAGGCGATTGCGATGCTGATAATTGCCAACACTGTAAGAGAGATTTCAACTGATGAGAACCCGGCGCTCGATTCACTGGTAGACCCAAGAAAAACTGTTACCAATAGATTGGTTAATGCTACCAATATCGCAACTGCGCAAAGAAATAGAAAAACTAAAAGCGTCGTGTTTCGTTTTGCTTTTTCCTGGGACTGAAAAAAATTCACCGCGGATTAATTAAACGAAACTGTTGGCGCTGCTTGGATCGCTTCTGAATCGGCGAACTCTAAAAGTTCCGCATCGATACCGTGGTTGAATAGATTGGCGAATATAACCGGTGGGAAGGATTGTCGGTAGGTATTGTATTCGGTCACCTGATCGTTGTAGCCCTGGCGAGCAAACGCCACTTTGTTTTCGGTTGAAGTCAGTTCTTCGGTGAGCTGCATCATGTTTTGATTGGCTTTGAGATCGGGATAAGACTCCATGACGACATTCAATCGACCGAGAGCTCCTCCCAGCAAGCCCTCTGCGCTGGAGAGATCCTTTATCGCCTGAGGATTGCTGGGGTCTGCTACTGCTGACTGGAGACCATTCATCGCTTGGTTTCTTGCCTGTATCACCGACTCAAGGGTCTCTCGTTCGTGAGACATGTATCCCTTTGCGGTCTCGACTAGGTTTGGAATTAAGTCGTAGCGGCGTTTGAGTTGAATCTCAATTTGAGAAAACCCGTTCTCATATCGGTTTTTCAGAGCCACTAGTTGGTTGTAGATCGATTTGACCCAAAACGCGAGTAAGGCCAAAGCACCAAGAGCAATTAATAGTTCCATAGTTGACCATTCAATAGATAAGTTGGTTTCATCTTGATCTTTTTTCTTATGATTTCAACCTGATGTAGAAAAAGAGAAATCACCCCTTGAGTTTTTTATGACAGCTTCTCCCTCATTAGTCAGGTAATCCGAGTACCCGTTTTGAAATAACATTGAGCTGAACTTCGCTTGTACCACCTTCGATCGAATTTGCTTTTGACCTTAGCCACTGTCGCGTCGTGTTAATCTCTTTGTCTGAAAAGGAATTGCCTGACCAACCCACGGATTGCGTGCCCATGATTTCGAGTAGTCGTTCGTACTTTCTTTTGTTTTGCTCTGTTCCATAGTATTTAAATATGGATGCGAGATTTCCGTCTGGTTTGCCAGCCTTTGCTTCTTCTCCTGCTCGGGCCATGGTGAACTGGAAAGCCCGATCGTTCATTCTGTGATTCGTGACATCTTGACGGATTGAGGGGTCTGAGATTTTTTCGCCTTCGGCGCCCACATAATCCTTGGCGAGGTCCTCGAGTTTTGACCCCGAGCCACCCAATGCGCTATTGCCGCCGATACCTGAGATCATCTGTCGTTCGTGCTGGAGCAGTCGTTTTGCAATGGTCCAGCCTTTGTTTAGCTCTCCAACAAGATGAGATTTTGGGACTTTTACGTTGTCAAAAAATGTTTGGCAGAAGGGCGAAGACCCGCTTACTAGCTTGATGGGTGAGGTGCTTACGCCCTCGCTTTCCATATCAAAGAGCAAGAAGCTGATGCCGTCGTGTTTGGGCACGTCGCCGTCTGTACGAACTAAGCAAAAAATCCAATCCGCCTCGTCCGCATAGGAAGTCCAGATTTTGGAGCCGTTAACTAAATAGTAGTCTCCTTTGTCTTCGGCTTTGGTTTGCAATCCCGCAAGATCAGAACCGTATCCGGGTTCGGAGTAGCCTTGGCACCAGCGTATCTCGCCTCGAGTAATTTGAGGTAGGTAGTGTTTTTTTTGTTCTTCGCTGGCGAATTCGAGAAGAGCTGGTCCTAGCATCCAAATGCCGAAACTCTGTAGAGGAGAGCGAGCTCGTATTCGAATCATTTCTTGCATCAGGATCTTATCTTCGTCAGCAGAAAGACCGCCTCCCCCATATTCTTTCGGCCATTGCGGTACAGTCCAGCCCTTTTCAGCCATCCGCTCCATCCACACCTTTGAGTCTGGATTTATCCATTCTTGCTTTCTGCCGCCCCAAATTACTTCTTCTTCTGGGGTTGGAGTTCTCATGGACTGTGGACAGTTTTCCTCAAGCCAGGCCCTGGTTTCATTTCTAAAATCGTCTAAGTTGGACATAGATGCTCAATTAAATTGTTGTGGTGAGGTATCTTAAACAATGCGGGCTGAGCAAACTAGAACAATAAGCTATAGTGGGATTTATTGGGGAGCGTAATCGGGGAACTTAAATTGAGCGAAGTTGTCTCAAAGGATTTTCGTACGACGATGAGTCAGTTTTGTACTGGCGTCGTGGTAGCCACTGCCTGGCACGAAGAACGGCCGGTCGGGCTGACCTTACAGTCTTTTGTATCAATATCTCTGGAGCCTCTTCTGATCGCGATTTCTCCGGGCAAGAGCTCTGTTAGTTGGCCTAGGATTCGAGAGGCCGGTAAATTTTGTATCAATATTCTGTCTAAGGATCAGCAATCGATTTGCGATGCGATGTCCAAGAGTGGAAACGACAAATTTGAGAGCATTGATTGGAAGTTAAATGCAATGAGGTTTCCATATTTCTCTGAATCTATTGCTAGTATCAATTGTGAGATTGATGTCGAACATGATGCCGGTGATCATACGATTGTGATTGGCAGAGTATTGGATTTTGATTTGAAGAATGCAGATAAGGAACCCCTTGTGTTTTTTAGGGGGCAATATGGAACGTTTGTTTGATAGCAGAAGGGGATTGATATGAATTTATCGACACGTGTATGTGAGATTTTAGCGATAGAAAAGCCTATCGTTTTGGCGGGCATGGGAGGCGCGAGTTGTCCTGCCTTGGCGGCTGCCGTTTCCAATGCTGGAGGACTTGGCGTGCTCGGGGCAGCCAGCTGCGGCCCGTCTATGTTGAGAGAATGGATCAGAGAGACCCGAGAGATGACTGATAGACCCTTTGGGGTGGATACTTTGTTGCCAGCTTCCGTAAGAAGAGCAAATTATGATGATCAGGAAGGTCCGACCCCGCAAGATTTAGTGCCGGAACGACAAGATTTTGCCCGAGCGTTTATGCAGAAAGAGGGTCTTGAACCCGCCGCTCCAGAAGATCTTCAGCGGCGTACGATTCCAGGAGAACCAGCCCCGTTAACGAAAGAATTCTTTGAGGCACAGATGGAAGTAGTGATCCAAGAGCGGGTACCGGTATATGCATCTGGGTTGGGCAATCCGGGCCCCTGGATGACCGAGCTGAGGGCAAATGGTACGAAGGTGATGGCGGTAGTGGGAGCGGTCCGACATGCTATTCAGGTTAAGTCCTCTGGGTTGGATATTATTGTCGCACAAGGACATGATGGAGGAGGCCATAACTCGCCCATCGGGACCATGGCGCTTATTCCGCAGGTGGTTGATGCGGTCGGTGACACTCCGGTGCTTGGAGCGGGAGGTATTGTAGATGGTCGTGGTATCGCAGCGGCCATGATGCTAGGAGCAGAAGGGGTTTGGGTTGGATCAGCATTCTTGGCTTCTGAGGAAGCCAACATATTTGATTTCCAAAAAGAAGCAATAGTCGAAGCAACGGAAGAGGGGACATCTGTTTCGCGAACCGTTACAGGCAAGCCCGCTCGCATAATCAGGAGCAGGTGGACAGAACATTGGGTGCGAGAGGACGTCGAGCCTTTGCCTATGCCCTTTCAGGGACAAGTCTCGGGGCCCGTAATGGCTGCAGCAAATCGTGACGGCCGTGGCGACATCAATCCTGGATTTGCAGGGCAAGGTATCGGAATGATAAAGGCGGTTAGGCCAGCGAAGGATATTTTCGATGAGTTGGTTTATGGTTCAGAGCAGGCGCTGGCCAGGACCTCAAACCTGCTAAAGTAGTTTTTTTGCTCACTAAATCATGGCTTTTTGTTTTGATGGTTGAAGTCCGCGATTAAAAATACTATTTTTACCCGGGTAAAAATAAAACACAGGGTGATTTAATACTATACGTCGCGTTTAATAGAGAAAAGCGGATCGCTAGAGGCAGCTTATTGGAAGTAAGTAAGGCGGTCTATGCTGAAAAGACGACAGAAGCTATTGCGATATTTGAGGAGTCCAGCTATCAATTGATTGAGATTGATTGCTTGACAGGATCACTGGACGATCTGATTAGGAGAGTGGAGGAGTTCACGGGGCCAGCTAGCAAGCAGACACGCCCGAGGGGGCGACCCAAAATGGGAGTTGTTTCCCGAGAAGTCACACTATTACCTCGCCACTGGGAATGGCTGGAATCACAAACGGGCGGCATATCGGCAACTTTACGTCGTTTGGTTGCGTCAGCTCGTAAAGACCCGGAGCAGCAAAAGCAATACAGACGAACCTTGTTGCTGGAAAAAGTGCATCGCTTTTGTACGATTGTGGCGGGCGATATAGGAGGATTTGAAGACGCGTTGCGAGCTTTGTACCGGGGAGACTTGCATGGATTTAACGAGATAGTTGAATCCTGGCCTCACGACATAGCGGAAACAGCTAAGCTCCTAGCTCACGAGGTTTTGGTTGAGAACTAAGACCTAGCAGCGCTGCAAAGCTATCGACTCTGATTTTGATCAGAGCGATTGCTCTGGTTAGCTTGCTAGTTCTTTTAGACACTCCCAATGCAATTCGCCGGGCTTGCCATTTGGGTGAATGGGCTGAATACAAACGTGAGACGCACCGGCATCAAAGTGCTCATTGATCCGCGATTGTATTTGATCTGGTTTGCCCCAAGCAAAGGTAGTATCAACAAACTTATCTGAGCTCTGACTTATATCTTCTTCCGTTAAACCCATCCGTAACCAGTTATTACGGTAGTTGTGTAGTGATTGATACATTGTTGCGCTAGCCCGAGCGAGCTCCCTAGCTTTGGATGGATCCTCTTCTAATATTACTTTTTGTTCGACACAAAGCCAGGAATCTGGGCCCATAATTGATCTGGCCATTGCTGTATGGTCAGGTGAAGAAAAATAGGGATGTGCACCGTCACATTTGCTGGCAGCCAGTTCCAGCATTTTCGGTCCGAGTGCTGCGATCACAGTTGGTGGCTTTTCTGGGTGAGTTATTGCTGTGTATGGAGAGCCTTTCATTTTTTCGAGGTAGTCGCTCATAGTTTTAACCGGGGGGCCATACTTCAATCCTCTAACGCCTTCAACTAGGGGCTTGTGTGATACGCCCAGGCCTAGTAAAAACCGACCATTAGATTGTTCAGCAAGTGAGTGTTGGGCAGCGAGTGTTACCCCAGGTTCTCTGTTATAGATGTTGACGATCCCTGTGGCTACGACGAGATTTGATGTCTGACTTAAAAGCCACGAAGATAAAACCAACGGGTTTTTACCTACAGTTTCGGGTAACCAAAGCGCGCTATACCCAAGTTCTTCGATTTTTTTTGCGGTTTCGGCTGAGTCTTGACTACTTAAATTATCAAGAAAAAACCAGACCCCTAATTTTCCTAAATTCATTTCTGACCTCTTGAGAGTTTGTGTTAGGTACCTGAGAAAACACCGGGCCTGCGTTCGGAAACTGACTTGATGCCTTCGTAAGCATCACCGGTTTTTCTCAGTCGTTGTTGTTCGCTTAGTTCGTGTTTTGTTATCGTGTTGACTTGGTTTGCAATTCCACTCCTCATCGTTGTTCGTACCGATCGCACTGCTAAAGGAGCGTTTTGGGCTATCTCGTGTGCCAATTCGTAGGATGCTTCTCGGATAATCTCTGGTGGCACATACTCATCGATCAGGCCTATCGCTAAGGCCTCTCGGCCGGATAGTCGATTCCCTCTGAGCAATATCCTATTCGCTTGTTGTTGTCCGATTAGCCTAGGTAGAGTGTGAGTTATTCCAAATCCCTGGTGCAGGCCGAGCTTGACAAAGTTCGCAGAAAATCTGCTGGATTCGCATCCAATTCGAAAATCTGCCACTAGCGCAAGACCTAAACCACCGCCGATAGCGGGGCCTTGAATCGCCACAACTATAGGTTTGTCGCAGTCAAAAAGTCTTGTTGCTTCGGTATAGAATTTGCCGGTGGTGTTTTGG